>JBEBHM010000477.1:0-6832 GCA_040080875.1 Pirellula sp. | reverse complement strand
ACGTAGGTCCGCATCTCCGAGGCGGACGTATTGGCCATCGAAACCCTTATCTCCCGCTTGGATAGTACTTCAATCCCGCTTTTGCGCGGAATTGGAATCCGTGTAGCGAGTCTACTTTAAGATCGAATACCCGCCTCTCGGAGATACGCGGCTACAATGTCGCGACATGAAATCCGTTGGAATCGCGATCCACTCGAATGGACGCATCATAAAGCCCTGAAATACGCTCGTTGGTGATCGCCTCGTCAATCGGCCCATCGAAATCGATCCGACCTTGCTTCAATAGTACCGTCCGATGAATGCAGGGCAGAATCTCTTCCAAGTGGTGCGTGACCAAAACGATCTGGGTTCCGTCGGTCGCAAGCTTGTTGACCTGTGCGAGAAACCTGTGACGGGCCGTGAGATCCAATCCGGATGTCGGTTCGTCGAGAATAAGGGCCTGGGGGTGCGTGACCATGGCTCGTGCCAGCAGGATGCGGCGGCGTTCACCCGTCGACATGTGACCAACTGGTTTGCTTGACATGTGAAGCATGTGAAACATCTTCAGCATCTCGTTCGCTTCACGTTGCATTGAACTAGTGATGGATTCCCAATCAGGTTCCAATTCGCTTGACGAGAAGCCGGTCAGTATGGCTTCGAGGGCAGTGAGTCGGGCCGATCTTCCTATACAAAAGTGATGGTCGATTTCGGAACTGATGAATCCGAGATGGGATCTGAGGTCCCACACGTTCCATTCCTCTCGTCCAAGAATTCGAACGCTTCCAGAGCAGCCGTCTACGACGGAGGGATAAAAAAACCTCATCAACAATTTTAGCAAGGAGGACTTGCCCGACCCATTGGGTCCAACGATTGCTATGTTTTGACCGCTGGGTACGGTAAGATCGATTCGATCGAGGATTTGAGTCGTGCCTCGAACAAGGCTAACGTTCTCGAATTCGATTAGCGGCGTGGACTCCGGCATCAAAATCAATTGCTGCCAAAGGAAACTTGTTCGTTGTCGCAAGTTTTTTCAGGCGTGAGCGGCAAGTCGATACCGGTCACGATGCTCATCATGAATCGATTGGCTGCTTCCAGCATCGACGCATCCAATCCGTTGGGGTCATCATCCAATGTCTGAGCTTGGGCTTGCAGGAACCGGTATTGCAAACCGGATTGATGCGCGATCTTGAGCGCGCGTGCGAATTCTTCGTCGCTGCAAAGCGTCGAGCCCTGGCGTTGAACGAACAATGCCTTCAATCGTCGAGCGTGTTTCCAATTGGAGAGCGATTGGGGCGTATTTGGGAAAGTCCCAAGCAGAGAAACCGCTCCCGCGATCTGCGATGCATACTTCAATCCAATCCACTGAGCCATCGATCCGCCACCACCAAAGCCAGCCACAAAGACTCGATTGAGATTGACCGACATACAATCCGCAACAGCCGAAACGCTGTTCCAAACCAAATCTTCGGCGACGGCGCAATCGGTAGCGGAGGCACCCCAACGGTATCGGTACTGGTGTCCTCGCGATTTGAGATTCGAACGTGGGGCAATCGCGATGTAGTTGCGTCGACTGAGCGCATTCATCACGTTCTCCAATTCCATTTCCGAACTTGCATCGCTATGAAGCCAAACGACGAGCGGGTACGAGTACCCGCGCTCATAGTTCTCAGGAACGAACAATTGATACGGAAAAGCTAGATCGATCGAATTCGGTACCGACTTTAGTTTGGGCGATGTTCGTTGATGGAGGAATGAGCCTGGGGGCAAAGAGGCAGTATTGGGTTCCTGGAACATCGTGAGGCGACTCATTCAAAGATTCCTGTTGGCTGAAAAGGAGCGATAGGGATGAGAATTGGATAGCCACAATCAAGTTGGTAATGCACGTTGTATTGAGGTCGTCCACAAGCCGTCAATGGCGTTCAACGAAAGAATTCGGAAGCCCACAACAGGAATGCATGCATTCGCGAACGTTGAGACTCGCAAATCACAGCCGATATTTATGCTGTTAGCAACTGTCCCATAGTGGCCACGAGCGATTTGACGGCGTCGACACTCTTCTGGAATGCAGCTTTCTCGGACTCCGTCAGCGACAGAGAAATAATTCGCTCGACCCCACCGCTGCCAAGCACCACGGGGACACCTACGTAGTATCCACCCACGCCGTACTCAGCATCGCAATAGGCAGCGCATGGTATAAGTCGTTTTTTGTCGCGTACGATGGCTTCGACCATTTGAGCCGTGGCGGCTGCAGGCGCATAATAAGCCGAACCGGTCTTTAGCAAGGAGACGATTTCTGCCCCCCCGTCGCGAGTTCGCTGTACAATTTCAGCCAAGCGTTCTGGCTTGATCAGTTGCGTGACAGGAATGCCTCCCACACTGGTACAACTGGAAATGGGCACCATGGTATCGCCATGTCCCCCCATAAGCATGGCGGAAATATCTTCAACACTTACATTCAGTTCCATCGCCAAGAATGCACGGAAGCGAGCTGTGTCCAGCACACCCGCCTGGCCGATAACTCGATTCGAGGGAAAACCTAGGACCTGAAACGCACGTTGCACCATTGCGTCCAGAGGATTGCTAACGACGATCACGACGGCGTTGGGGCTGGTTTGTTTCACTTGCTCTGCGACGCTTGTAACGATCTTTGCGTTAGTACTCAGCAAATCATCGCGGCTCATCCCAGGCTTTCTTGCGATTCCCGCGGTGATGACTACCACGTCGCTATTAGCGGCATCCGCATAGTCGGTGGTCCCCGTCAAACGGCTATCGAAGCCCATGATGGGAGATGCTTGCATTAGATCGAGCGCTTTGCCTTTGGGCATGTTTTCAGTGACAGGCACATCCAACAAAACGACATCGCCAAGTTCCGATGCTGCGCACCAATGGGCACATGTCGCGCCAACGTTTCCCGCCCCGATGATTGTGATTTTTGCACGTCGCATTTGAATGATGCCTCGTTTCGTAGATGTTCACCAAGAATAGCCCTGCAAGGAATGACGAAGTATGGTGACAAAGCCGACATCGTCAAGAGGACCAAGCCACCCAAGGCTTCTCTCGTCTAACTAAATGATGGTGCGCAATTCTGGCGAAGCGGAACGCGTCAAGCGTTTCGACTAGGCCTCGAAAACCATGACGGTTTCCGCTACATGCGAGCAGAATGGCGCACGCTCATCTAGAATTGGGATCTCCATAACCAATGGTTTCGCGTGCAGGCACTCGCAATCGGATATAATTTGATCTAAGATTCGATTTGCTACCTAACCTTACCAGTTGTACCGCAAAGACTCACAGGCCCAATCCGAATCGACCTCCAAGCCGATGATTCCACGGTAGTACCCAACATGCGAAAACTTAGTCTTGAACGCAGAAATTTCCTCCGATCGACCGCGACAGCCGGCGCAGGCATTTTTGCAGGTTTAGGTGTGCATTCGTCATCCTTGGCGCGACCGAGCAATTCCGCCAACGAGCAATTGGGGGTTGGCGCCATCGGCCTTCGCTACCAAGGGAGCGTGATCGCTCACAAGGCGCAAATGTATGGAAATATCGTTGCCGTTTGTGATGTCGATCGCAATGTGCGCGATCAAGCCAAAGCGGCCTTCGGCAGCACCCCTTTCAGTTGCGAAGACTATCAGGACTTGATCCGGCGCAAGGATGTCGACATAGTGCTCATCGGAACGCCAGATCATTGGCATACTAAAATGGTCATCGACGCTTGTCGCGCGGGTAAAGATGTCTACTGCGAAAAGCCTCTTACGTTGACCGTCGCCGAAGGACAACAGCTGGTTCGGGCCGTAAAAGAAACAGGTCGGGTCGTTCAAGTCGGTTCCTGGCAACGCAGCGATGATCGCTTTCGGCTGGCAGTAGAAATGGTGCGAACAGGACGAATCGGCAAGCTCACGAAAGTCGATGTTGTACTGGGAAAAAACGTCACAAGCCAATCGTTCGTCCCGCGAAATCCGCCATCGCACTTAAACTGGAACCTCTGGCAAGGCCAAACACCTGACGTTCCCTACATCGAGGAACGATCCCACTATACATTTCGTTGGTGGTACGAATATTCCGGCGGGCAAATGACCGACTGGGGGGCTCATCACGTCGACGTTGCTCAATGGGCTATCAACTCTCTGCCGGTGGAGGTGCACGGTTCGGGCCGACTGCCAACAACTCCCAATGCCTACAACGTTCCCATCGACTTCGAGGTGGCCTATCGTTATGCTAACGACGTGACGATGACGGTCAAAGATTCGGGTGACAACGGTATTTTATTCACCGGGCAAAATGGACGAATCTTTGTCAATCGAGGCAAGATCACGGGTGAACCCGTTTCGGAACTTTCCAACAATCCGTTGCCGCGTGAATCGTGGAAAGTATATGATTTCGACAACCTCGATCGCCCTCCTCGCTCCGGAAAACTGGACGCGATCATCAACCACATGGGCAACTTCTTTGATTGTGTTAGGTCCAGGCGAATCCCTATTTCAGACGTCGTAGGCCAACATCGGAGCATCTCAACTTGTCATCTCGGCAATATCTCGATCCGAATGGGGAAATCGCTGAAATGGGATCCGGACGCAGAGCATTTCCATAATGACACTGAAGCCAACAAATGGCTTGGACGCGATCAACGCAAGGGTTTTGAGACTGATGCGTGAGCGAGCACTAACTTCCAACTACACCAAAGCAAAATGGCGAAACCTAAAGTCCTAATTATCGTTGGCGACGCAACGGAAACCGTTGACACTCTGTACCCATACTACCGATTGATCGAAGGGGGCTACCAACCGGTTGTTGCAGCGCCTGAAAAACGCAAGTACCAAATGGTTTTGCACGAAGTGAAACCAGGTTGGACAATCACCAAAGAATGGGAGGGTTACTCGATAGACGCAGACATCGCGTTCAAAGACGTCAATCCCGAGGACTACGCAGGTATCTTTTTCAGTGGTGGTCGAGCGCCGGAGTACATTCGGGAAGATCAAGATTTGCTCAAGTTCACACGTTGGTTTTGGGAACACGAAAAACCTTGTGCGAGTGTTTGCCATGGAGTCGAAATCCCGGCACGCGCTGGAATTGTCAAAGGTCTGCGCATGGCAACCGTTGCCAAATGCAAATTTGATCTAGAAGTTTGCGGTGGAATCTACGTGAACGAACCGTGCGTCATCGACAAGCACATGATCAGTGGGCGAACCTATCACGACAACGGTCATTTCGTCGGCCCATGGATCAAAGCCCTCGACGCGTCCTTATCGAATGTATGATCAGATTAAAACGATTGTCCCAAACGTTTCCGAAGCAATCATGACATTAGCTCTTACTTGCACTCGAAGAGGTTTGTCGTTTCGAGTAGGAGTACGAGTACCATTTCATTGAGTACGATTGAAACCTAAAAGATGTGGGTGATAATTCGCACTAGTGCCCTGCGGCTAAGGAATAATCCGGGCTATCCTTTGACTCGATATCTCTCGAGGTACCCGAAACTGGGAAACTCGCCTTTTTTGGGCTGCGGTTGACCTTGCATGCCAGCCAAATGCACAACGCTACCATCGGGACTAAATCGTACGCTGGTGATCCGCATGCCTGTCTTCGCTTGCCCGACGATCTTCCCCGTCTCGCGAGAAAAAACCCCAACGTTCCAATTGCCGCCGCGCAATCGACCGGCCATCACGAAGTACTCTCCACTCGGGCTCCAGGCCAATGTTTCCATGAGACCTTCGCCTGATTCGTCCCCCGAAATTTCTTGAATTTTTTCGGCAGGCGTTTTTCGCCAAGCAAATTTTTGCCAGCGCTGTTTGCCGTTGGCCGCCATCGGGTCTCGCATCTCTCCCATTCCGGCCGCATACAGCGATTCGCTATCCGGAGAAAAGCTAACCGCAAAGATGCCGCCGATGTAACAATGGCTCTTGATGATACCCCAACTAGTGAATGAAGAAGTTCGCCATTTAGCGAGTTGCTGTCCACTCATGACATCCCAGACCGCTAAATCGCCCATCAAGTTGCCTGCCGCCACGTAGCGCGAACTCGGATCAAAAACAACACACTGCACCGAAGGAAGCATGTCGAATGAGTGTAATACTTGTCCGGTGATGGCATCCAAAACTCTCACGGTCGGTTCGGTGGATGGGAGCGGCGAGTAGTCTTCTGCGCCTACTAAATATTGCCCCGTTACCGACGCAACAAATCGTTTGTCAGGAGACAACGCCATTCGCCACGACCAAAACGAATGAATTCGCTCGGTATGCTTCGGAGCTATTTCTTTTTCGGGCGATGATAACTCTTCCTTTAGTTCCCGAATCTGAAACGTCCCATCGTAGGACGTGGAGACGATCGTCGCGTTCTCTTCGAGTAGCCCCACTCCGGAAACGAAACTAGAATGTGCACCGATGCGAATGGGAGTTGGTTTGTCGGCTTCGGTCGACCTTGAAGCTTGGGGGAAACGGCACTCGTACAGACCGTCCATGCAAGCTGCATATGCTTTTCTGCCATCTGCGGTGACGGCCAAATCCAAAATTCCCATGGGGAACGCAATCCGGTCGGTTCGTTCAAGCTCAATCTTCATAACAATTCCTGTCAGGCTAACAACTCGTCGACCGGAGCAGCTTCTTTTTCGACGCGATGAAAGGTTGGGAAATCAGGTAGATCGTAGGTCACGTGCGGATCCAACCCAAGGGCCTTGTAAATGGTGGCAAACAATCGTCGCTGATCGAGTGGTTTGTCGGAGACGACGACACCGTTCTCATCCGTCGCACCGTACACAACTCCTGGTTGGAGGCCACATCCAGCCATCGCCATACTCCATGCTTTGGGGTAGTGGTCGCGTCCACGCTGTTCGTTCAACCAAGGAGTTCGGCCAAAC
>JBEBHM010000476.1:0-6839 GCA_040080875.1 Pirellula sp. | reverse complement strand
CCTCACGCATAACGGACTTGATAGATTGAGGTAAGAACGCACGTAGCTTTTGCGGTGTTCGAAGAAATGGATTTAAGTTCACAAATGCGCCAATCAATTATTTAGTTGTGAATTTGGTTTGGATTCAAGCTAGACATATTCAGCGCCCACCAAAGCACTCTACCATTCGCTCTGATATTCACGCTTGCCCCCTCGAATAGAGTTGGTCGATGCAAGAGGTAGTCACTACTGACATTTGCGCTGAAGTAAAGTTTGCAACTTCTGTTTCAATCGAACGCAAGAAATTTTGCCAGAAGTTCGAAAAAATTTGATTCGCCGTTCTCGCAGAGGCCCGAGACGAATCCTGGCGAAGTTGCAAATGCGATTTCCCGTTTCGTGAATTCACAGCCAATTCAGAGCTTCCGTAAGGATCGAGTTCCAACTTGGCGTGCTCAAATTCCACATGCACCCTATTGTCGGCATATTCGAGGCATGTTGCCTTTAATTCAAATTCAATGTCGGAATGTTCGGAAGTGATTACTCGAATTTGTGCGGCCGTATGTATATCAAAACCGTCGTCCAAGATCATCGTAACATTTTGGACCTCGACGGACGTGGCCGCAACACAGTAAAGGGCCAGGTCCAGGCCATGTATGGCATGATCAAATAGCACGCCGCCGCCCGCCAAGGACAAGTTGGAACTGTAACCACCGCCTCGCGTTCCGTATCCCCCCATACTAAACTTGATTCGTCGAACCTCTCCAAAAAGGCGTTCACTGATCACTTGTTTGAGCAGACTAGCGGCACCCGATGCCCGCCTTTGCAATCCACAGGCGAGTCGGTGAACTGGAAACCACGAACAGATATCATGGTGCTCAGCAAGCGTCCTAGCAAACGGTTTTTCGACATATGCTGCGGATCCACGAGACGTACAAAAAGGGTAGTACGTTTTTCGTGCACCGTATGGAAGAGCAAGAAGAACCACATCCACTTGCGATGCATCTTCTAGGTTTTTCTCGTCTACTCTCTTGATCCCAAAAGACTCACTTCCAGCTTGTGATCGAGATGCGTCGACATCTGTGATCCACTCGACCCGCACGTTGGGAAGTGACATCAAAACGGGCAAATGGCAACTGGTTGCAATTGCTCCAGCACCGATAATGCCAACGCGATGTTTCTTGTTGGAAACCATTCGTTGATTACTCATCTCGTTTTTGCAGGTTAGTTCGAAAACGATCGACGAAATGATCCAAAATCGTCGCTATTCGATGATCCCATTTATGCGCCTGATGGACGGTTTGGTACCCTCCTCGAGCAACACGCATTCTTAAGTCATCGTTTGCCAAGACTTCATCGATACGCTCAAGCAACTCGTCGGGGCTCGAAAAACAAAGACAATCTTGCCCTTCATCAAAAATATCGAGCAAATCCTTGGTGCGAGGGTGGAGCATCAATCCGCCACAAGCAGGAATGTGAAAGGTTCGGCTCGTAATCTGATCGTCGTCGGAAGCACCAGGCAACCCCTCGCGAAGCATCCCGAGATTTACTTTTGAGCCTGCGATTGCGGCTGCATAGCTGTGACCAAGCACCGGGCTAAACTGAATATGCTTCCGAAGCAAGCTACGAGTGGGCGATTTTTCCCACTGATTCCCCCATATTTTTAGACGTAGCGAAGGACGACGACTAACGATTTCCTCTAGCAACTGATGCTTTCGCTGTGAATAGGTTCCGATAAAGGAGACATCGCACTCAAATTGTTGCGCAATCTCACTCAATGGAGTTACTTGCCGATGAACATCCGGGTCGAATGCGTGTGGCAAATAGCTGCAACATTTCTTTGCAAAGAGACGCTCAAAATCACTGGGGCCGAATGACTTTGTCGAAAACACCCAGTCATACTCTCGCAATGCTTCGGTAAGCTCGTTGCCATTGGCCACAAACGATGTATCGGGGAAAAAACAAAACGTTATGGTTCCGAGTTTTTTAATTGTCTCAAGCGTCTTTTTCTGCACATACGTTCCCTTAGTAGCCAGAAACAGATGCGGGCGAACTAGCCTGATCAAGTCCAATAGCGCCGCATTAAATTCTCGGACCGCGATTGGTAATAGCAATCGTTTTGCAATCCGTAGTCTGAGATCCTGCCAATAGGGAGGAATGAAATCTGTCTCACAAATCGCATCCACATGAGCACCTGTACGAAGCGCCGCATTGAACGCTGACATACCAGTACAACCAAACCAATTGTCGCGTAACACCAAGATTCGCAAGTCGCGAAAACGGGATTCGTTTGTCGCTAACGACATCACGAAGACTTTTCTGCTACGAGGAGCCCGAGAGATCCTATCAGGGAGAATCTGGACAAGAATGAGATAGGAGGGCGTTTATCAAAAGCAGAGGCTTCAAAATATACAGGTCGACCGACGATTCGGAATCCACTGGATTCCAAAACTCGACGCGCCTCTCTTCCCGTCCAAAGATGATATTGATGATCCGTGAAGTGCGAATTCTCGTTTTTCTTGCGTGACGTCAATAGCCTAAAGAGACTTCGGCGGTTTGCAAAGCTAATCAAAAGCTTTCCTCGGTCTCTCAAACAACCATGGAATTTGGCCAACAAGCCAGCAGCGTCGGGGACGTATTCAATAACACTTGAGCAGACTACCGCGTCAAATGTAAGTTGTTCCCAACCATGGTTGAGTGAGAGCACTTCGAAACGTGCAGATCTCGAATCGATGTCCTGCGACACCGCTTCTGCAATCATACCTGATGATTGGTCGACCCCTAGAATGCGATATCCATTTTGAATCAAAAGGTACGCAAGCCGTCCGGGGCCACATCCATAGTCGAGAACGTAATCCTGCTTATTTAGGAATCGCTTCGCTGCACGGATGAACATTCCACCCCGGACATACATGTCGTTGCGGATCGCATCATCTAGAGAAAGTGCGAATTGGTGTGCGGACTCATCGAAGAAAGAGACCGAACTCTGATTGCCATGTTCGTCCAATTGGGATATCCAAACTTTTCGAGCAATCTCAGTGGAATTCATAGATCTGGTGAAATCCGTACTTTCTAGAGGTATAAGTCACGTTGTACCCCAGTGGTAGCAACATGTTTGAGACGGACTCTTGCTCCGCTAGCCCATGAATTTCGATGACCACGACTGGTTTGAATTGGCTCAGTACATTCATGGCCCCTTTGAGTACTTCTCCCGCATATCCTTCTACGTCGATGAGCAACAGGCTCGGTGCTCGACTTGTCGACATCATCTTCGTGTCTAAAGTAAAGGATGGCACGCACACTCGCTCACGGTTTGTCCAATCTGTCGATGCAATGAGAGACTCGTCGCGAGCGGATCCGTCTCCAGCACCTGCAATCCCAAAATGCAACTCAACATTGTCTGCGGCTCCAAGCGCACACGGAATCACATTGCAGTTGACGTTGGGATTGAGCGACAGATTTTCATTTAGGATTTCCACATTCGCAGGCATTGCTTCGAACGCTACGAACGAGAGTTGTTTCTGGGGCGAACGATGGTGCAACCACAGAATACTCGTTCCTGCGTTTGCACCGATATCAACTACACAATCATCGGTTTTCAAGCGCCGATCGATTTCCTCTAGAAGTCCCAATTCATGCGTACCTGCGATGTAATACAGATTCGTTGTTCCAGCACTCAATCGATATCCGTTGCCGGCGTAGAATGGAGTAGACAAATTGGGTTTTGGAAAAAGTCGATCGCACATCGCAAGACCTTTATTCCAAATTCGGAGCGACTTGAATGGAATGAATCGGAATAACTGAGCGAATGCAAAGCTGCAATTAGTCATGAACTTACTCACGGGGAGAAATCGGTTGATTCGAATCTATCGCGACCAAACGCATCCTTCGTATGGCCAAGTAAACAAAATGAGTCGCGAACTGCTTGGTTCCCCTCGGCAAGGCAAGCCAGAATCTGACGTCCAAGACAATTGAAGCAGAAATGAAGAACAAGAGCAGCCAGTGCTGGATTTCTTGGAAAATCGCTATCATGCAAACTCCCAGAATGCAGACTACCGCGTTGATCAAGACCCAAACAAACACTTCTTTTGGCCAACTCAGTTGTTTCGATAACAATTGTTTGGATGCAATATATACATAACCAATTGAGGCGAAACATTCCGCGACCAAGAGACTTATGCCCGCACCGTTTAATCCGAAATTTGGGACAAGAGCCATCATTAAGCAAAGTGTGACTGATGCAGATAACGCCGATAGGGTAAGTTGGTTTCCGATCAGATTATTCCCTATGACAACCGACATCGCTGGCTGAGTTGCTCCGAACAACAAGACCGTTGCCAAGAGTGTTGCAAATAGAAAGGGGGAAAAGTGAACGGAATGCTGAGTCCACAATTCAAAAAAGCCGCCAACGAAGTATTGCAACAACAGCGCACTAGGCATCAGCCCAAACAGAACGATTATCCATACCAGTGAAAACGACGTTTCCATTTTGGATTGCTCACGCCCGCCCAGGTATCGCATCAAATCAGGCTGGATCGGATTCGATACAGTCTGCAGTCCTTGCAGTGCGACATTGGCGATCGTTCTTGTGGTGGCAAATTCTGTTACCCCGGAAGCGCCAACGAATGGAGACAATACGAGTCTTACACCTTGTTGCCGAAACAAGTCAAGAATGGTTTGTACCGTTATCATTTGCGAACGAGACAAGTTTCGCATCATGATCTTATAACTAGGCCGGACAAAAAAGATTCGTTCAGTTCTCATCCACCTGAAAACTATGGTGTACATCGCTACATAACAAATCGCGATCGATCCGACGTACATCAATCCGGTGGTTTGCAAATCCGCTCCCAGGATGACCGCTATAGCAGGAACAACCGCGGTGATAAGTGTCACTGCAGCACCCCACCATGCGGTCTTGGAAAAATATCCGAAAGGCAAAAATACGTAGGTGAGTATCCCGCCCACAGATCCAAATATCCACCATACCATGGAATACGCCATGAGCACTCTGGAAAACTGCAACACCAGCGAATCGGAGACGGTTGTGGTATGTCCGAACAACCATGGAATTGCTCCTGACATCATCAGCGAGAAAACAACTGCTGCCTGACAACCACCCAATAGTACACCCGCGAACGCTGCGCTCCAAAAAGTTCTCCGAATAAGTGCCCTACGTCTGGAAGTTAGTCGCAAAAATTCATTCCACAAATATCGATTGTGGCCGTTGTCAATTACCTGAATAAACGAGAAAACGCTTTGAAGTCCAAGCCACACTCCGTACGTCGTCGTGTCCCAGTACGAAAGATATACCGGTACTAGGCATATCTGCGCAAAGAAGGAAATAGCAACGGAAAACCACGATGCGATGCTTCCACTAAGTACTCGGCGAATTGCTGTCATTAGCCAATAAATCAAGTGGGTACGGATACGCGATAGCAATTCTACGACAGATTTGAGCGTTCAATTATTTCTCGACTTTGGCATCGCCTGCGAGGAGTCTCTGGCCGGTCCAAAGTTTGTTGCATCGTCCACCAAGAGTAAGCACGCACTCCAAAAAACGATTCCAAGCATTCGGGAAACAGGAAACATCATGTGAGGCTCGTCCGATTTGCATCAGATATTCTCTCCGACCAGCCATTACCAACTGTTGAAACCCAATTTTCAGGTGAGGACTATCGTAGTACCTCGCAGCATGTTTTCGCAAAAGACTAGGTGAGTATTGCGTCTTAAGTCTCGAATAAAGATTATCTACAATCGAGTAGAGTTGCGGTATCAGTTCCCCCTTGCGATTGAGGAGGAATGAAGCCTGCCTAGGATGCGAACGGACGTTGACAACGTGATCGTCTAGAATTACCAATTTCCCTAACTTCGCAAGACGAATCCAAAACTCAAAGTCGCCAGCATACGGAAACGATTGATTGAAGTAGCCGGCTTGCGAAACTAAGGGCGTTCTAATTGAGTTGTTGGATAGGTTCCCAAGGATGTTTCCGAAAACGAAAAAATACAAGTCTGCATTCTCTGGTTCGATGCAACGCGGAAGTGCGCTCTGCTGAAACCTCGTCAAACTACATGCCTGAGTCGTAACGTCCCAAAAATTGAAACGAATCCATGCCACATCGGCCGCTTGCTCACTCCACGTTCGAACAACGTGCGATAGCCCGCCAGGGCGAAGCGCGTCGTCCTGGCAGAGGATATATGAAATCGGGTAAGTGGCCTGGGTAAACAGGAAATTCAGATTTCCAAATATTCCTAAATTTGATTCTTGGTAAAAAACTCTAACGCGAGGGTCGTTGATCGTTTGAAGGTACTTTCGCGTCTCGTCGCTCGACACGTCATCGCTTATGAGTAATTCGAATTCCCTATGACATTGACTCAATACCGATTCGACACATTCCTGGATGTACGGGAGTCCATTCCAGGTTGGAGTGATGATCGAAATTGGGATGCGTGGGCAACTCATTTTGCGAAAACAAAGACAGCCAAACTAACCATTTACGAGGGTATGCAAATAGTCGCCATACGAGCTCTTGTAGTCGTTAGCGAGCGCACGCAAGTTTTCACGATTAATGAATCCCTGTGAATAAGCGATCTCCTCTGGGCAGGCAATTTTAAGGCCTTGCCGCTTTTCCACAGCCGCGACAAAATTGCAAGCGTCTAACAAGGAGTCTTTGGTTCCGGTGTCAAGCCAAGCAAAGCCTCGCGAAAACAACTCAACGTGCAATTCGCCCGCATCCAAATAGTGACGATTGACGTCCGTGATTTCCAATTCGCCGCGTGGCGAAGGCCGAAGACCGGCCGCTATCGCCAAAACGCGATTATCGTAGAAGTAGAGTCCTGGAACCGCATAGTTTGATTTAGGA
>JBEBHM010000475.1:0-6840 GCA_040080875.1 Pirellula sp. | reverse complement strand
TTCTAACGGTCACCGCCACATTGAGAGCAGCGATTTTTGGACTGAATATGATGTTGGACCGAAGACGGAGGCAACGTATCACTGACAATGCCACGCATACTACCCCGCCTCGGTCAGCATAGCGGTTAGGTGAATAAGGGTGCAGCAACGCTAAACATGAGGATGAGCAGTATTGTTCCAAAGCCGTTTCTGCGGGGCCCTATCTTTGTCCCTATCCTAATGGTTGCGATCGTTATCCTACTTGCTCGTCAATTTGGTTTGCTAGGGTTTGCGATTGGTATCGACCTTTGCGTCGTTATCTACATCCTGGCTTCCTTTAGCAAAGCTCCCTCGCTTCGCCCATTCTCAAATCGTCACCTTGCTGTGACCGATATTGGAACGCTTGTTGCCATCTGTCTCATCCTGCATGGACTTGCCCTGCCCCCCCATACACTCCCAGCCACATCGCCGGGGTACTACCACGCCCGTTAGACCTTCAACGAATAGTCCGCCAATACCGAAAACCCCGGCGACAAACGGATAACGCTAGACTAATAGATCTCGCGCGACGAGCGATCAAGATCGTCAATCGACCAAACAATCCTTTTTTGAGATTAAAACCAACGATCAAGAATGAAATCAACAGCCACTTTGCTCAGCCTAATCGTTTCGCTCGCCATAACATCCCACGATGCAATTGCCGACGTAAGAATGCCCGCGATCTTTTCGGACCACATGGTTTTACAACGAGACACCGTCGTGCCAGTGTGGGGTTGGGCCGATCCTGGCGAGAAGATATCCGTAAGCATCGCAGGTCAGACACAGAACACGATGTCTAGTGCAGATGGGAAATGGATGGTGAAGCTGGCTGACCTCAAGCTTGGCGATAGCAGATCGCTTGTCGTCAAAGGAAAAAACGAAATCATCATTCAGGATGTACTCGTTGGTGAGGTCTGGCTCGGATCCGGGCAGTCGAACATGGCGATGACCGTCAAGAGCTCGATGAATTTCGAGAAGGAACAATCAACCGCAAATCTACCGCTCATTCGAATGTTCAAAGAGGAGTCCGCAGCCTCGGCCGAGGAACAAACCATCGGCAAAGGTCAGTGGCTAGTATGTTCACCGGAATCGGTAGGTGGCTATTCTGCAACCCTCTTTTTTTTCGGTCGTGAGATTCATAAGTCACTGAATGTACCGGTGGGCTTGATCAATTCCTCGGTTGGCGGTACGCCGATCGAGTCATGGATTGCATCCGATGTGCAACGTGCATCGAAGGAGCTAAAGCCGTTTTTCGACAGTTCAGAGAAAGACAAATCAGCGATCGCCACCGAGGCCGAGATGAAAAAGTATGAAAGCGACCTAGAGGCTTGGCAAGCAGCAGCTAAGAAAGCACGAGCGGAAAATCAAACGGCTCCACGCAAGCCCACCAATCCAATGGAAGTCAGAAATCGCAAGAGCAATGTCGGTGGGTTATTCAATGGCAAAATTGTGCCTCTCATTCCGTATGCAATTCGCGGCGCACTCTGGTACCAAGGCGAGGCGAATAGCGTGCCAGCCAAGGCTCCGTTCTACGAATATCAATTGCCACTACTGGTAAACGATTGGCGCTCTCGGTGGGGCTATGATTTTCCGTTTGCGTGGGCTCAGTTACCAAACTTCAGCGGAAATGGCCGCGATTGGCCGATCGTACGAGAAGCGATGTTCAAGACGCTTGCATTGCCTAAGACCGGCATGGCCATCAACATCGATATCGGGGACGAAAAAGACATTCATCCGAAAAACAAACAAGAGGTTGGTCGTCGCCTTTCGCTATGGGCGCTCGGCGATGTGTATGGCCAAAAAGTGGCAGCCACATCGGGCCCATTGGCACATGAGCATGAGATTCGTGGCAGCGAGTTCGTAATTTCATTCAAGCACACGAATGGCGGTCTCGTCGCCAAGGGGGACAAATTGCAAGGCTTCGAAATCAGAGGCGGCGACATGCAATGGAAGCCAGCAACCGCCCATATCGAAAACGATAAAGTGGTTGTAAGCAGCACGGAAGTGAAGAAGCCGATGGCAATCCGTTATGCGTGGGAAAATTTCCCAACGTGCAACCTTTACAATGGGGCTGGATTGCCCGCATCGCCATTCCGAACCGACAAGTAAGGCGAGTGGCGGAAGCAGTAAGTGAGCGAGCAAAATTCTGCTCGCATGTAGCGGAAACCGTCAAGGTCTTCGAGGCGTTATCGAAACGCTTGACGCATTCCGCCACACCAGAATTGCGCACCATCATTTAAAAGTACCAACCATGAAAAGAATTCGGCTCTATCGAAACCCGACATGCAAGAAATGCGAGAGGATCGCTCACGTTCATCGTCTGTTCGATTGGCTCAACCGATTAGAGGACTCAACCGAAGAATCGCCTTTAGGCCCACTCAAACCCTTTGAGATCGCAGTGCAGGATTTGGCGACAGCCATTACGTACAAAGGCGCAGACGCCGTGAAACTGATCTTCAAGAATATTCCAGCCTATTGGCCATGCTTGGTGTTGTTCCATTTTTCTTTTTTTCGAAATATCGTCGAGCGTCAGGTGCGTGGATGCGACGACAGCTCGTGCACCATTTCGACACCTCACAAACCGTAGGATGACGGTTCACTATTCGTCGCAAGTAAGCCACTGCCCACTGACCAATGACAACTGACCAATGACAACTCCGGAACATACTTTGGTGGGAATACATTTCGCGTTTGCAACGGGGATACATCGGTTCGTTGGATGGCGTGGTGTTGCGATGGCCGGTGTTGCATCCAATCTTCCGGATTGGGATGGCTTACCGATGTTGTTTGACATGCAACGATTCGAGAGCGGGCACCGAGTATGGGGACACGGCTTACTATCGATTTTTGTTGGTGCGTTGCTGATTGCATTTGCGCAAATTCGGTGGGATTGGATTGGCTGTGCGGCAAACAAGCTGCGAAGCCTGGCCAGTGAAGCTCACTCCGTACCGTTTACTCAATCCCCAGAGTGGCAGCATGGGGTTATTGGCGTCGTCGCCTTTGCATCGATTGCGTTGTATGCTCAGATACTTCATCTTCCTTGCGATATGGTTGTGTCTGGCGGCAATGGTTTATCGGACTGGGCTATTCAACCATGGTGGCCGTTTTCCAATGCCGCGTATGTATATCCATTGATTCCTTGGGGAGACGTTGGTCCAACCGTTATCTTGATGGTTGGCGTTATCATTCTCGCGAAACGCAACTCGCACGTTTCACAAACATCTTGGCTGACGATCGTCGCGCTTTGCGGCTACTTCATCGTTCGCGGATGGACTCGAGGTACATTATTTGGCTAGAGAATTCTCCAACATCATCTCTTTCACATGCGACCAATGCATTTGTCCTGTCAAAATTGTCACCGATGCCTCCGAACCCATATCAGCCTCCAATCGGAATCGATGTCAAGCCAATTCGGGCTAGAGACTTCCTTCGCAAAGTTATTGCTGCAGTGATTTTTCTGGTCGGGCTTGGCGTGTTTGGTGTTGGCGTGTTTGGTACGTGGATGACCATGAAAAACGTCTTGTCAAACGTGTCCGTGGAACGTTGGCCTCTTATGGTTGCGGTAAGTGCGATGTACCTTGCATTTGGGGTTTCATTCTTTGCGTCGTCGCGTTGCATTCTCCTGCGTCGAACCCGATTTGGCTTGTTCTTTTTTTTCGTTCCGTTGGTAGTATTCGCGATGCTGCTGGCTTTATTTGGCGCGTAAGCAATTCGAGGATTGCCAGCTATAGAGAACCAGTAAGGCCAACCAGCAGTTCCTGGGAAAATAACTTGTTTCCGAAAAGTTCCTTTTTCATAGGTCTTGTTCAGTTCACGCTTTAGGGATGTCAAGTGGCCATATTTGAAATCAATTGTGGTTGACAGGATAGAGGTTGAGGGTCAAGGTAGTTCACGGTAGACAGTCAAGAGGATTGTTGGATTGGAGAAGCAAGAAGCTAAGAACGATTGTTTCTGATAAGGGAGTATTGGTATGCAAAGGTTTGCATTCATCGGGATTGTTTTGGGCGCAACGCTTTTCGCGTCAACATCCCCGTTCGCAAGTGCTTGCGACAATTGCGTTGCTCAGCAAAAAGCTTCGCAGCAGGCATCGTCGGGCCAAATGCGGCATGTGGGTGGTTCGATGGGGACTGGGCGTTACGAAGGAGTCGGTTTCTCGTCCAGGTCACCGGACGAAGCGATTCGTAAATGCTGTTACTGGGGACAACGCACGCCAGTTGGAATCGGCGTTTCCCGCGGTCAAAACGGTTGGTTCGCAACGGTTTTGTATCGATAATGTTGACCGCGCTTTCGAATGCGTGTTGACCGGTCGACCAGCGTTCCAAGCTTCAATTCCGATGGACAAGTAGTCCGGAAATACGGCTGCTTGTCGATGCTGCGAATGACTATTGATCTTGGGAATTCATCGATGAGTTTATGATCGGTGCTTTGAATCTCTCGACGATCAATTTGCTAATTGACACCCAGCGATATAGCAATCGTTCCGGTATCGAGGATTTTGCGATTGGAATCTTGTTCGATGTAGTCGCCTTTGGCGCCAATCATATTCCCCTTGCTATCCAGAATGACAGCGGCCCGCGAAGTGAAGAATATCCCTTCTGAGACACCGACGATATACAGCCACTTTGGACTTGCCGACAAAACGATTTCGTAAGTGTCGAAGAAACCAACGGCCGTCCCGAATTCTCGCGTTTCTCCCACGATCCAAGGGTGCTCGGAACTCTTTCCTGTAACTGCACTCTGACGCAACGCGGTGCCCAGCCCTAGCGGGATTTTGATTGGGCCGATTACAGGCTGAAGGTATCCACCGAATCCTTTTAGTCTTCCCGTCGAAAGGGATACGCTACCAGGATCACGCTCGAATTCGACGGATCCAACCAACGCAAAAACGTTTGCGTCAAAGTTAGCTTCAAATAACCTTAGCGACCCACCCGTTCGATTTGCGTCCAATTGCGCAATACACCGACCATTTTGGGTAACGACAGCCACGGCAGAAAACGCTTCGACCTCAACTAGACCGGTTTGAGATGTTTCCATGAATGCGAAATCCCCTGCGACTCGCTGTCCGTCCAGTACATCAAACGCAAGGTTCGATGGCAAGGCAAAACTACCCGTTGTACCGCGGACGTTGGAGGTGCCCACAAACTC
Source organism: Pirellula sp. (assembly GCA_040080875.1). GTDB lineage: Bacteria > Planctomycetota > Planctomycetia > Pirellulales > Pirellulaceae > JBKCUI01. The sequence goes on along the minus strand of JBEBHM010000475.1, from coordinate 1,677 downwards.
CGTAAGATATCTCTGAGCGTATAGGGTCGGAGCCGTACTAAGTAACAAAAGCGTTCCGACTGCACAATGTACAGAAATTTTCCAATAGTTAACCGACATGATCAATTCAACTCCGAAAGAGAAGGACTCCGATATGACTCAAAGGGACAAGTTCAATCGCTCATTGCGATTCGCGACTACATTCCAATGCGCAAAAGATCACCTGCGCGCTTCTCCGAATCCCAAATAAATCGAAAGAAAAACGGGAAGCGTGGGCACGGACTCGAAACAAAAACCCCCATACTTCCGACAATTCGGTAAAATTTGAGACAGCCGAATCTAAAACGTCGCATGTCTTATTGTGTTGGTAATGGGTTCGCCGGCCCAACATTTTGGACTGCGACAAAGAAGGAAAGTCTACCGAATAGTCAGGGAATAACCGTGTAAAAAAATTTAGCGCATGGAGCTTGCTCAATTGGCAGCGGCATGGAATGAACAGCATCCGTCGGAATCGCAACCTGTGAAAGACTTATCAAACCTACTCTCGGCAGCTGCCAGCGGTGATCCGATGGCTACCAAGGAATTGTTTCCACTGGTTTATGAAGAACTCAAGGCGTTGGCACGAAAGCGAGTCGCGCGCGAGAAGATAGGCAACTCGTTGAATGCCACGGCTCTCGTTCATGAAGCCTACATGCGACTGGTTGGAAATGAAGGCAGACAGAACTGGCAGAATCGAGGCCACTTTTTCGCAGCGGCCGCTGAAGCAATGCGCCGCATTCTTGTCGAAAGCGCCCGCCGCAAGGCTCGCATCAAACATGGGGGGAGCTTCAGCGGCTTGACTTGACGAACCTGGATGTCGAGGTGGTAGCACAACCAGAAATGGTGCTTGCTATTAACGACGCTTAAGAGCGATTCGCCAAAGAGGATGCGCTCTGCACTGAGCTCGTAAAGCTTCGGTATTTCGCGGGACTATCCGTCGAGGAAGCGGGCAAAGCTCTGTCGCTTACGCGAGCAGATGCCTATCGGCATTGGAAATTTGCCCGTGCCTGGTTGCAATGTGAATTATCAGACGACGAGACTAGGGATTAGCCATGCAAGCTAAAGAGATTTTTCTACAGGCTCTCGACATCGAAGATGGCACGCAGCGCGCTGCTTTCGTCGATGAAAAATGCCAAAATGATACCGCACTCAGGCGCAAAGTCGAAGCGTTGCTGGCGGCCAATGATGCCCGAGCAAGTTATCTTGAGCAACCGGCAGCTCGTTTTGATGTTACTGCGACAACCTTCAGCAAATCCAGTGTTGGAGGAGTCACGGATTCGTCTCACCACGGTCGCTTCCTCCCTGGTACAAAGCTGGCCGAGCGATATCGCATTGTATCCATGCTTGGGCGTGGCGGCATGGGCGAGGTCTACCGCGCTGATGATTTGAGACTGGGGCAAACGGTAGCTCTTAAGTTCCTGCTGAAAGAACTCGCGAAAGATCCCAAGCGACTCGAGTACTTTCATCAAGAAGTGAAGTTGGCTCGCCAGATTTCGCATCCCAACATTTGCCGCGTTTATGATATCGGCGAAGTCAATGGCCAACATTTTCTTTCCATGGAGTATATCGATGGCGAAGACCTGAAAACTCTGCTTCATCGAATCGGTCGATTGCCGAAGGACAAAGGAGTTCAAATTGCTCGACAGCTGTGCTCGGGAT
>JBEBHM010001251.1:0-1769 GCA_040080875.1 Pirellula sp. | reverse complement strand
AATCCAACGAACGGAGTGTGCAAATGAATGACCCACAACCCGAAAAAAGCAATCCACCGCCTCTTCATTCCTGGGAGCGGCTTGAGCAGGAGGCAATGTTCAAGCGTTTCGTGTCGGAAATCCTGGAGATTCCCGCGAAAGTTATCCGTGACCACAAAAATAAGAACGAATCAGGGTCCACTTTTTTTGTCCATCGAGCGAATCGAAAAATGATCCAACAATGGTCCAGTCAATGCAAGGATGCATTCGATCAACTACGCCGACGACTTGTAGAGCGTTCCGAGAACTTTTTCTTTGGTTCCGAAGGTAGGCCGAAGTTCGATCGTTGGGAGAGGCTACAGCTCGATGTATTCGACGAGTTTCGCCCCTTCATTCTCAAACAACTGAAACGTAGAAACATACACCAAGATGGCTTCAGTCCGGATACCATTGCCCGGGGATTCTCGTTGGGACTCATGTTCTTCATTGTGGAACAATGCGATCGCTGGTGTTCCACCGCAGGTATCCGTGAGAAGGCGACTTGGCAGGGGCTGATTCAGGTTTACCAAGAAGAGATCCAACGCGAAATAGATAAATGTTGGAGGAACGTGAAAAAGAGTTTCCGATCCATGGAACCGACATTCATTCGAGGATCGGGTGGTAGAGATCAGCCTGTCGATGGGAGCGACAAAGCGAAACAAGATAAGCCATGGGAGAACGCATATTTCAATGAACGAAAGGCCAAACTATATGGTGCAATCGATCAATTACCGGCTCAACAGAAGGAAGCAGTACTCCTTCATGACATTGAAGAACTGAACTACGAGCAGACTGCAGAGCGAATGAACATCTCACGCGGTAAAGCTTGGCGTTTGGTCAAACTCGGACGACAGGAAATCAAAAGACTTCTCGACGGTCGACTCGACAACGGCCCCTCCCACTAGTTCACTAAGGAACCAATCATGACTATCAATAAAAAAGACGTTTTGCTGCTTCATCATTTTGGTTTGATCGATGATCCGGACGTTGCGGAGAGCGTTGAGCAATGGATCGCCGTCGATCCGGTTGCGCAGGTCTTCCTCGATCGCCTTGACCCGGATTACCAAGAACCGTCAGAACAACTCCAAGCCGCCATCGATTCGATCGTGCGCGAAGCGGAACTGGTTAGTTTTTGGGATGCCTTCCCAGGGAATCAGCCCATATCGGACCAGGACGCACAATGGGTGCGCAGTGTTTCGCTTGAAGGAACCTGTTACGACCGACTCGTCACGCCGCTGCTAGATCAAATGGCCGCTGGACCGAACGATCTAGAATCATCTACGATCGAATCGGAACGTGGATTCTTTTCGATAGACTGGGTGCGACGGGAAATCAAACTTCGATACCCATCTGCGTATATCCCGAATGGACTTGTGTGGATTTACTATTTCGGCCCGAACAATCGTACAAACCGAGCTTTGATTGAGCTTTCGTTTGATGGATTTCGAGGCGAGTACCGTTGGAGAGGTGCCTTGCCGATTAGCGCATTGACGGACGAGCGAACGCCCGCCTCGCATGCGTTCAGTGTCGTACCGGTAAGCTGGGAGCAATCCCATGACGAGTCTGTGCGGCGATCGCTCGAGGAATTTGTACATAACCTTCCAGAATCAGAACAGCGCAATCGAGCATTGTTGTTTCTTTCAGAGAGCGAATTCGAAATGGAAGAGGATGAATAATGCTTTTTGATTTGAACAACGTACAAGGAACGCTCAACAATCTCTCATCGAGAGCTCCAGAGGTCTTCGGGGAGT
>JBEBHM010001250.1:0-1769 GCA_040080875.1 Pirellula sp. | reverse complement strand
ACAACGGTTGCAGCGAAACTCGACAAAGACTGGGGCGATCGTAGACATTTGAACTAGTGTGCGGAAAGACAAAGGCATCGCCACAATCGTTCCGCCTCGATAGGCGGGTTGGGCAGGCAACCCTAGTTTTTTTCAACCGGCCGCGTTGCCAAAGCCCCATCCCCGCTTGCAAATAGTGGTTTTTGATCGACGGAAAATCCAGTCGTAGGGATCGTGACGATTGCCTAAGGTTGTTGTGGGAAGGATCGGGGACGCCGCACGGGGGGCCAAACTCCGCGTTGCCTAATTCGGTTTTGCCTAATTCGGTTTTGATCTGGCGGCGTTGGGCTGCTCCCATTTAGGTTCGATCATTGACTTGTTCCAAGCGTCGAACTGTGCCTTCAGGTCGGTGACCACTTGAGGATGCTGCTTGGCAAGGTCCTTGGACTCTGAAACATCCGAACTTAGATCGTATAGTTCTGCATCACCTTGGGGTGCCTTGACCCATTTAAACTGATTGGAACGAACAGCCAGCCATCCGTTGCTCGTTCGCCAAAACAGCTGCCGGGTGTCCGCGCCTAACGTTTCTTTGTCCAATCGCGATAACAAATCGATTCCGTCCAACGCGAGCTTGTCGGCCAATGACGACGAGTCCGCTGCAGCGAGCACAGTTGGCAAAACATCAACGGAACTGACGGGAAAATCGACTCGTCGCGGTTGAAGCTTTGCGGGCCACGAAATCACAAACGGAACACGAATGCCACCTTCGTACAGTTGTCCCTTGGCACCTCGGAGAGGTGTATTTCGGCAATTGGTAACTCCGGTGGGGCCGCCATTGTCACTAAAGAAAAACAACAAGGTATTGTCGAGGAGATTGTGTTCTTTCAATTTGGCACGCATGGCTCCGATCGCATCGTCGACACCGCAGATCATGGCTGCATAAGTTCGCAGTTTATCGTCGGGAATGGATTGGACTCGGGCGAGATATTTGTCCGGCGCTTGAAGGGGCGTATGAGGTGCATTGAACGTCCAGTAAAGGAAGAAGGGCTTGGATCGGTTTGCGTCCACAAAGGCCGTCGCTTCGCGCGCAAATGCGTCCGTCAAGTACTCTCGTTCGGCAACGGGCGTCCCATTTCGATTGAGTGGAATGAAGTACTCCTGTTTCGCCTTGGCTGGATTCGTTTGGAACTGGTTGTGATCGAAGTATTGGTGTCCACCTCCTAGCGCACCGAAATAGAATTCGAATCCTCGGCGATTGGGATGGAATGAGGGATGCGCGCCCAAGTGCCATTTGCCGACCGCCCCAGTAGAGTAGCCCGCACTTTGCATCAAGTTTGCGATGGTCACTTCGCTCAGCGGCAATCCGACATTCGCATCATCCGGAGTCCAAGCTGGATTGTTTTCGTGTCCAAACCTATGCTGATATCGACCGGTCAACAGCCCCGCGCGCGTCGGCGAACAAAACGGGTGGGTGACGTAGCCATTGGTACAAACAACCCCCGCCCTTGCTAGAGCATCCAGATGGGGAGTCGGAATGTCGGTACACCCCTGGAATCCCAAGTCCGCATATCCGAGATCATCGGCCACCACGACGATAATGTTCGGGCGTTCGAATGCGTAACCGTAGATGCTGCCGCACAAGCCAATCGTCAAGAGCGATAGAGCCCAATTCCACTTGTTCATGTTCCACCGATCTACGAAGTTGTACAGCTTTGTATCCCAGTGCTTTTCCACTAAATGAGCCTGAGGCGCTATAGGAGGTCGTCCCACTTTCCAACATCACAAATCAT
>JBEBHM010001249.1:0-1769 GCA_040080875.1 Pirellula sp. | reverse complement strand
TTCGTCGAACCGAATGCGGCTATCGCTCTCCGGAAGCACGCCTCTAGGAGCCGGACCACAAATCATCACACGATTGCTGGGAAGCGTTCCTGCCAATGTTGCCTATGGTGCATCGGACTTGGTGCGTGTCGAAAACCTGTCGGTGTTTACTCTTGCGGGAGGGGCTACGCCTGTTCCGTCGATATCCGATGCGGGCATTCACAAAGCTGTGTTCATTGGTGATACGAACGCAGATGGACTCTACACGGCACAAGACTCAGGCTGGATCTCCGGTGTCGTTGTTTCCGCAACTACGGGCTTCGATGCATTCTCATGGACCGATCCGGTCATTGTTGCCGACGTTACTCAAAATGGTTTGCTCGAAGGCTTGGATGCAGCTTGGATCACCCGAAAGGGACTCTCATCGGCTCTGCAGCCAGAGATCCCTAATCTACCCGCAGGCTCCCTCCCCGTGCCCGCTGGCGTTGACCCAACGATTGCAGCAGATGCGTTGATCACCGGCCTGCGTGGAGGCATCGCTCAGGTTCCGATTCAGATCGTTGATTCTGCCACAGGGCTGTGGGGTGTCGATGTCTTCCTGAACTATGACACCAATGTACTGGATCTACCTAACGGACTGAACGCTGGCGGTGTAGCCATCGCGGGGATCTTTGACGCTGAGGCCGGCTGGATCATGGATACTTTTGTCGATGATGCAGTAGGTGTTCTTCGAATCGCTCTTTACCATCCGACCGCATCGACGACCACCAATGGAGTCATCGCCAATGTCAATTTCCAAGTCAAGCCTACGGCGGCGTTCGGTGTTACACCTATCTTGGTAGATGGTCACGCCAACGTGCCACCGTTCTCGTTCAGCTTCCAAAACGGCTCGGTCAATGTCGTCAATAGCCAGCCGACCGACATCAACCTCAATCAGAACGTAGTGCTGGAAAACACCAGCACGGCCGCAGCTGATTTGTTGTTCGGCCAATTAGCGACCGTCGATTTGGATCCTGTGGATTCGTACATTTACGATCTAGTATCGGGTACGGGTGATACCGACAATGCTCGATTCAGCATTGTGGCCGATCAAATCTTTATTGAGCAAGGCGAATTGCTCGATTTCGAAACCAGACCAAGCTATAACGTGCGGGTTCGCTCGACCGACTCGGGCGGATTGCAAACGATTAAGCAACTAACACTCAACGTCACCGACGTCAATGAAGCGGTGGTACTCACCAGGACCAGTGCGAGCCTGACGGGCAACGTGTTGACCACCTTCACTAATACGGGCAATTGGAGCGATCCGGAAAACGGAACCGTAACCCTGTCGGCTTCGCATGGAACGGTGATCAAGAATAACGATGGGACTTGGTCTTGGTCGTTTACACCGAGTACCAAGCTCGTCAACGAACTGGTCACCATCACTGCAAATGATGGCACGAACACTTCATCGACGAGTTTTACCTTGAACGCCTTGGTCGCGATCACCAATCGCCAGGTCTATTACAAGGGCTCGGACTATGCGACATTGGGTGGAGTGGGTGCGGCGTTGGACAACAATAAGAGCACACTCGCGTCGGGCCCAACCGCTCAATCGACCACGGATGCGAACAAGATAAATTACTCGCGAGGACTGAACGGTATGGTGATCGACGTAGCTGGCTTGGTCGCGTCGAGTTTGACCGCATCCGACTTTACATTCCGAGTGGCCCCGACGGGCGCATCGGGTGACGTGAATCCAAGCGCCTGGGCCAGTGCCCCAGTTCCAACAAGCATCGTGGTAACAC
>JBEBHM010001248.1:0-1771 GCA_040080875.1 Pirellula sp. | reverse complement strand
GTTGAGGTCCTCTAGAAACGGTCCAGCACCAATGGAACTGAGGTAGCTATTCAATCCAACCGGGAAATTGGAGCCGTTGAGCCGACCGGTTGGGCCAACAATTTCTTGCCCCTGCCCGCGTCCCGAGACTGTCGGACGTGTTGTATAGAATTGGATGAAGTGCGTATCAAGTTCCGAATTCGTACCAGTGACATCCAAAAATGCCCCATTCAGCGACGCCGAAGTAATCACGGGATGATCGGTTGCTGAACCGCTGTTCGTCGTCGGCCCAGGTGAACCAAGATCGACCGCGAGACCCTGGTTGCCGTCGAACAGGGGGACAGAAGGGTTGAAGATTGCTTGACCGGATGTTGCGAGGACAATGTTTCTCCCGTCGCCGCTACCTTCGTGGCGAATCCCCGGGCCTCGGTTGTAGGCAATGGCGGATTCCGGAGAGAGGACTGTATCGATGGAATCGCCAGCCACGACAATTCCCGGGCCTCGATTCGGCAAGACATCATCACCCGTCGATTGTATACCAACGCGTACCTGCAGACCGAGACGGTCGTTCGCCGACGCTGTGCTGGTCACGACAATGCCCGGCCCCAGATTCCCGCTGACCGTACCGTGAATTGAAGGGTGGGTCGGAGATACGTTTGAAAAATCGAGACTTATTCCGCGAGCATTCGGGATTGCCGCAGTCCCGGTGGCGTCGGTGCCGACAAGTACGTGACTGATTGCGAACTGGTTGATCGCCGCATCGATTACAACCCGGATCCCGTCCTCGCGATTTCCGCTCGCCTGAAGGTCGGAGCTTCCGGAAGAAACGACGCCCATGAAATCCAAGGACCGCAAACTGAAGCTGTTGTGAACATACAAGCCGACGTCGTTGGGTATAGCGTAAGTTCCCGTTGGGTCTGTGCCAAATCTGCTGGAACTAATACTCCAGCCAGCCAGACGTTCCAGCCACAGTCCCGTTCCCTGCTGCCCGGATGCGGTATTGTTGGAAAAGAATGCTCTTCCGGCCGGAGCGGTCAAAGAGTTCGCGGTCGAACCTTGAAGTTTCGCTCCAAAGTTCCCGTTGCCAACCGCCCGCACCCCGTTCACATCGAGTCCAAAGAGATTGTTTCCGATGTAGTAGTCCATCGCGGCTCCGGCGGTCGTGCGCTGGTCATTGATCCACAATCCTCCCGACGCATTAGCGCTGATGGTTCCGAACTGGATGAAGTTGCGGCCTGCAGGACTGGCGTCTGTTCTCTCAATGCGAATGCCATAGGCACCATTCCCCAAAGGCTGCTCACCACTTTCGTCCAATCCAATAATGGCCCGTGAAACATCGATGCCTCGCGCTGTCGCATCAACGAAAATGCCACTGCCTGCGTTTGCACTGATCACCGTTGCGCCGGAGAGGCTCGCGTCGCCGGAGAAGTATGCGAACGATTGGCTGCCTGTGACTCGAACACCGTCACCACCGTTCCCCACTGCGGACAGCCCATCGGGACTTGTGCCGATGCGATTCGAGATCAAACGCACGTCTGCCGAATTCTCGACCAGCACGCCGCCGAGGTAATTTCCACTGACCACATTTCCGATGCCGTCCTCGACGTGATCTCCACCAACGCCACCGGTCACCCAAAAGCCACCGAGCGCTGCTTCATTTGCATTCTGCAAGACAATGCCGTAACCCTGATTTCCAAGACCAGAATCGCCGGAGGCATTCGTGCCAATCACGTTGCCCTGCAGAGAAACTCGGTCACCCGTGACAAGAATTCCACTCCCCGTGAACTGGGTC
>JBEBHM010000474.1:0-6873 GCA_040080875.1 Pirellula sp. | reverse complement strand
GCTTGGAGCTATCCTTGAATTGAAAGATGGAACAACCATCTTTGTCAAAGCGACCGGCCCTGCTGACATTGTGGCCGGCCTGCGCGATGACTGGATCAAGATGCTGGATGGCATCAAAAACAAGTAAACTCGGGAACGAGACCTATACCAACTCGATGATGGCTTTCAATACTCCGGTCTCGGGTTTGGTAAAGGACTCGAAGTCCTTCAGGACTCCGTCAAACGAAGTACGATGCGTGATCCAAGGGTCGGTCTTGATCACGCCGGTTTCAATGAGATGGATAATCCGAAGAAAATCTTTGGGGAGCGCATTCCTGGACGCAAGCAGATTCGCCTCAGGCCGGTGCATCTGAGGATGTTTGAAAGAGATCTCTTCGGTCGTTATTCCAACAAAGACCAACGTTCCCGTCGGGGCCAAATATTGCAAGGCCCCCGACATGGACAGCCGGTTCCCCGTTGCATCGATGATGACAGAGTACATGTCCCCCTGCGTAATCCGCAACATGGCTTCTTTCTCGGCTCCGTCCCCGTTGTTTTGAATCGTGTTCGAAATGCCGTAGTTGGAAGATACAAACTCAAGGCGTTTCGCATTCATGTCCATGACGCTGATGGCGGCCCCCGAGAGGCGAGTGAACTCAAGCGTCGCCAACCCAATGGGTCCGGCTCCAATAATCAGCACATGATCGTTTGCGGTCGCACCGCTGCGATCGTTAGCGTGACAACCGATGGCCAGCGTCTCGACGAGCGCCAACTGATCCATGGTCAGTATTTTGGAAGGATGCAATTTGTCCGCTCGGATCAGGAATTGATCGCACAGTCCACCGTCCATCATCACACCGATGACCTTCAAGCTTGAGCAGCAATTGCTGGCTCCCCTTCGGCACGCGTAGCAATGACCGCAATTCATGTACGGCTCAACACTGCAGCGATCACCGACGGCCACGTTGGATACGTTTTTACCTACCGCCAGAACTTCGACGCCCAATTCGTGTCCTGGGATTCGGGGGAAATCGAAGAATGGAAATTTTCCTAGGTAACAACTGATGTCGGTCCCACAAACGCCCATCCGATGGGTCCTGACCAATGCATAGTCATCATTCGGTTTCGAGGGCAAATCGATTTCGATTCGGCGAAGAGTTTTCGGTTCGGATATTTGAATGGCGCGCATGGAAACTTGGGAATGGAATCTGGAATGAAGTCTCCACGAAAGTGAAGCATGCTCGATCAAAGACCTGCTGCATCATGATGTTCGTCCACCATTGTAGAGAGTCAATATCGAAGCTGTAAATAGGAGCGAGTCTGAGTTATCTGAGGACGATGACAAGTCGATGCAACCTGGCCGACGCATCGTGACGTGCTCAGGATGCAATCAAAGCAGATCAACAACCAATTTCGCTATGGACGTTATCCAAAGCAAATGCTTACTATCGCATCGATCGCGGAGATGACAGAACGGGGCCACCATGGAACGATGCAAAGAACGGTTTTGGGTTTGCGAAACGATGGGAATTCCCTATGAACGGCCGCTCTTTCTCGTGCTCGGCCAACTTGGTCGTGGGGACGGCGAGCTATTGGTTCGGTCCGCTCATCAACTGAGATGGCTGGTACGCGAATTCTGCATTGCGATCCCAGCGGAATCCGAGTCGCGACTTGAATTGGAGTGCCTCATTCGGCGTCTTTCACTCCAAGAACATATCCACATAGTCGACAGGGTTGAGCCACAGAATGACTGGATCGGCGGAGCGAATGCTATCCTCCATTTGGCACCGTCAGAATCGAGTCCCACCGCATTGGCTAGGGCCAAACAACTGGGCATACCTGTGATCACGCGAGAAGGAAACACGACAGTGAAAACGTCTGATGAATCGCCGAAAACAATCTCTAATCCGCGCATCGCATGGATCTATCGTGGAAGCTCACCCGAGTCGTTTGCGGATTTGATGAACTCGACCATTCAGAATACTCCAGAACGTTACGCTATCATTCGCGAGGCGAAGATCCACGCGGATTCAGCTAGTGACCTATTCGATTCACGACACTCTGACGCCACAGCAATTCATACTAAATACGTTGGAAAGGCGGGGTAGGGTTGTGACGACTCAAGCACATTCTTTTATTAAAGTTCTTCCCGATGCTCGATATCTCAATCATTCGAGGAAAAGGGCCACGGCTACTCGTGGCTTGGTTTTGAGCAATTTGGGAAGTAACGGAGTACATTTTCGATGAAGCGATTTGGACGCACCTGGATTCGGACAGCCTTGTACTCCATTGCCACGACGTTAGTATCGACCGGCGTAGCCTTTGCGCAACAACCGCAACCCTTTCCCAACGGTCTGACCGAGCCTGTTTTTCGAGTTTCGAAGAACGAGCCGTCCATTCCCCCAACTGTCCCGCATCCGCTCGATCCTGCGATCCAATTGGCCCACCAAAGCCTGGCCTTTATTCGGGGCGAAATCAAAGATTACACAGCGGTTCTTGTCAAGCGAGAACGCATTGGCGAGGAGATAAGCGACCATGAGTTCATGTTCGTCAAGATTCGCAATCGAAAAATTCACAACAACCAACTTGCGGTGCCGTTCAGCGTTTACCTAGCCTTTGCCAAACCCGCTGCCGTCAAGGGACGCGAAGTGTTGTTTGTTGAAAATCAAAATCAAGGAAAACTGCTCGCTCACGAAGGTGGCATGAAGAGGATGCTGGGAACGCATGCTCTGGAACCCAATGGCTATTTGGCCATGGCCGGGCAACGTTACCCGCTGACCGACATCGGGCTCGAAAACCTAGTCGTTAAGTTGATCGAACGTGGCGAACGAGACAAGAAGCACGGTGCTTGCAGCGTGGAATTGGTTCCGGGTGCAAAGGTAGGTGGCCGAGCCTGCTCGATCATCCAAGTGACCCACCCCATTCAACAACCACACTACGATTTCCACATCGCCCAGATCTTTATGGATGACGAATGGAAGATCCCGGTCCGATATGCTGCGTTTAGCTGGCCAAAAGCTGCTGGTGCTGAGCCCGAAGTGATCGAGGAATACACGTACCAAAACTTGAAATTCAACGTCGGACTCACCGACGCTGATTTTGATGCCAAGCACAAGGACTACAATTTCCACGGGAAATAGGTACATTGCGGTGGTTCAATCAACAGCCTGAGGAATTCGAGTACCGGGCTGATTACCACTGTAAAGAGTATCCGCACCGTGTTCGTCCGCTCACTTTTTTACTTGCTGACACTCCTCTGCATTGCCATTCATACTCCCAACCCTCTCTGCGCAGTCGATCTCAGCTTTAAGATCACTATGGAAAAAGGGCCGGCTGCATCCGGGCGGCTGATCGTGTTTCTGATTCGCAGCGATTCGTCGAGACTTAAGAATCGGATGCCGGTCGATGGACCGTTTTGGGACGAACCACAACCTCTTTTCGGCATCAATGCGTCGTTGTCTCCCGGTTCCTCTGTTTCGATCAATGACACCGCAGATTGCTTTCCGATGGTACCGAGCAAACTGTCGGTAGGTCGTTATCGTGCGCAAGCACGATTCGATACCAAGCGACTCAACAGCGATTGGCGTCGCGAACCAAACAACATTTGGTCCGATGTGGTCGAGTTCGAGATCGTTGCAACGCGAGAGCAAAAAATCGTGGAACTGACGCTTAAGAACTTAGTAGAAGTTGAGAACAACAAGCAAGTTCAAGGTGTGGATTGGTTTGAAACGAAGTCTGCATTGTTGACTGGTTTTCGCGGAGTGGATGTGGTCTTGCAAGCGGGAGTTGTATTTCCGTCCGAGTACCAATCCGGCAAGAAGTATCCTGTGATCTATGAAGTTCCCGGGTTCGGCGATGACCACTCGTCGGCTGCATCGGGACGAAGTCGGATTGGAGCAGGGCCAAGTGCAGAATTGGCTAAACACTCATTCCGCGTGGTCCTCAATCCCGAAGGACCGAACGGCCATACCTTGTTCGCAGACTCGGCCAACAATGGACCGTGCGGCGAAGCCCTCATTCGCGAATTGATCCCTGCGTTGGAAGCCAAATATGCCATGATTGCCAACCCGACGGCGCGCGTGTTGCGAGGGCACTCGTCGGGCGGTTGGTCAACTCTCTGGTTAGCCATGAAATATCCTGATACGTTTGGTGCAGCATGGTCCAGCGCACCAGACCCGGTCGATTTCCGGAGGTTTCAAAAAGTGAATATCTATGCGCAACCCAACTTCTACACGGACGCCAACGGACAGGATTTGCCAAGCCTGCGCCGTCAAGACAAGGTGCAAATGACCATCCGACAGGAAGCCCGAGGCGAAGATGTTTTGGGACCCGACAACAGCTCGGGGCAACAATGGGATTCATGGTTCGCAGCGTTCGGTCCCCGAAACGACTCGGGAAATCCTGTAGCCCTGTTCGACCCACAGTCCGGCAACATCCAACGCACCGTCGCTGGTTCCTACCGCTCCTACGATCTCTGCCAGTTGCTGCTCAGTGATCCCCAAAGATACTTGCCGATCTTTCGTAACCGTATTCGTTTGGTTTGTGGCACCGAAGACAGCTTTTACCTAAACGAAGCTGTTGAACTGCTCGATGCGGAAATTCGACGATTAGGCCGTGAGACAAGCGACCGAGGGTACGTCAAGCTCGTGCCAGGCGATCACGGAACGGTCATGGCCAACGACGCCATGAAAGCGTTCCCGTCAGAAGTGCTTGAACATTTTCGCGAGTTCTCGCATATCGATAAACAACCTTAACGAAATCATTCATCAACTCTCATGGGATTCCTCGGATGCATCAAGTCCTTGTTTACGGCGACTCGCTCAGCTGGGGCATTGTGCCGAATACTCGACATCGCCTGACGTTTGAGCTTAGATGGCCCGGGGTCATGGAAAGCGAATTACAACGCATGGGAGTATCGATACGCGTGATCGAGGATTGCCTCAACGGGCGGCGATCAGTTTGGGATGACCCGTACAAGCCAGGTCGCAACGGTCTCATGGGCTTGGAGCAGCGAATAGAAATCAATTCGCCTCTATCTCTTGTCGTATTGTTTCTCGGGACCAACGACTTTCAATCGATGCATCAAATCAATGCTTGGCAATCGGCACAAGGGATCGGTACGTTGATCGCATCGATTCGTCGCGCTCCGATCGAGCCGGGAATGCCAACTCCCGAGATCCTTGTCGTCGCACCTCCACCCTTCCAAACGCCCAAGGGCGCCATTGCACCGAAATTCGTTGGGGCCGAGGACAAGGCAGTTGGGTTTAGCGATGCGCTTCGCATCGTTGCTCGCGATACGCATTGTCATTTTTTCGACGCTGGATCAGTCGTGCAAACGAGCAGTCTGGACGGCGTCCATCTCGACCAACCTCAGCATGCCCAACTGGGAGTTGCCATCGCAAAAGAGACAAAACGAATTCTCCTGACGTGTGAGTAAAAGGTGTCCGGTACCGTTTCAATAAAAAAGCAGCAGAAAATCAGGGAATCAGGCCATCTTAAGTGTTTGGATTCATCAATGGTATTGGGAGTTGGACAACCGGCACTCAGCTCATTGCACCGATGAGTCAAAGGGTTTCGTTGTTCGGAGACTCGGCATTCTTGTTCCCCAGGTCGGCCAGAGGAAACATCGGATCCAATGAGTATTTGCGGGCCGATTCAGCTGGCTTGCGCTATTCGAATGACTGCAAGGCGGTGTCGAGATACCTCTCGGGCCAATGCGGTCTGCCATTGCATCAAGTCGCGAACAACGGAACGTTCATGCTGGGCAACATAGGCGCGCTGATAGCTCTTAAATGATCGCGTGTAGGGAATAGCGAACGATGACGTCGGATTCTTTCCATCGTCCCTTCGGGACTGGAACAGATCCACTAAACCCCAGCCGACACTACCGTTGCCGCTTGGCCAACCGAGATCTCTCGGACCTGCAATTTGCATCGGAATTTCAAATGCCGACGGCGAGTCCATTCCACCAATGGGTGCCATACGGTGTGAACCAACCGATGCTTGATGAGAAGATGCCAAAGGAAGTTCGAACGTTTGTATAGGTAGCTCATCGCCAAGTAAGGAACGATCGCATCCATCTGTTGTGGTCGCCGCAACCAAATGCTTCGATGCGAGAATAACCGTTGGTACATCCACGCATAACCGTGCGCAAGCTCATCCGGACTCATCAGTTTTGGCTGAAACACAACGTGCGCGGTGTCGTAGAGGCTCCAATCGCGATGCAAGAGTCGCCCCTCTTTTTCAAGTTCGCGGAATAATGGAGTTTCAGGGTACGGAGTCAAGATATGAAACGTCGCGCACTCAAGTCGATTCTCCTCGATCCACTCGGCCGTTTTTGCAAAAACTTCCGGACCGTCGTGATCAAACCCCAACACAAAACTCCCATTCACTTGAATCCCATTGTCATGCAGCATGCCGACGCGTCTCGAATAATCGAATGTCCGAGAAGTGCGTTTGCGTTGATCGCTCAAGTTGCGATCCGACAATGACTCAAATCCAATAAAGACCCCAGTGCATCCTGCAAGGGCCATTTCGCGAACTAACTGAGGATCGTCGGTGATATCGAGCGTAACCGCAGCGCTCCAAATCTTTTCCAAGGGACGCAGAGCCCGGCAAAGCTCTTTCAGGTAGTCGGGTTTTGAGCCCAAGTTGTTGTCGGTAAAGACACCATAAGGTTCCGCGTTGGCTGCAAACGCAACGGCAACTTGTTCAGGATCTCGCATTCGGTAAGGCATTTTTAGTCCGGCAGTCGAGAGATAACAAAAGCCGCATCGATTGTGGCAACCGCGCGTTGCGATAAGGCTCGTCGTGGTAAGAAAGCTCTGCTTTGGAATCAACTCTCGCTTCGGTTCTGGATCATCTCGGTACGCGGTATCGTACATGGCATGGTAC
>JBEBHM010000473.1:0-6877 GCA_040080875.1 Pirellula sp. | reverse complement strand
ACCCGGAGCCGTCTTTCGCCTTGATTTGGGTATCCTCGGTCGTGTCGTCTTACCATTAAAAAAATAATGAAATCACTCTATCCATTTGCCGCAAACATCTTTTTGTTTTCAAGCCTTGTGCTTTTTTCGAACGTTGCGTGGGGGCAAGGCCAAGCTCAAGATCCGGCTGCAATGATTCAGCGGTTCGATAAGAATTCCGATGGTCAACTTAGTCGCGACGAAGCCCCGCCAAGGCTCAAAGAAATGTTTGAGCAGTTTGATGACGATAAGAACGGCCTGGTATCTTTGGAGGAGATGAAACGAAATCTACCGAAGGCCCGAGGAGGTGGAGGTGACAATCGCGCGAAAGCCAAGCCGGGTGAAGTAGTCGCGCCGGCAGCATTGTCGGAGCGTCAACCGGACGTTTTGAAAATGGGTGACGAGGCTCCTCATTTCAACCTATCCAAGGTCGATAGTGATGATACGTTGACGTTGCGTGACTTGATTCGTGATAAGCCCGCTGTCTTGGTCTTCGGAAGTATCAGTTGCTCTCCCTTTCGTCAACGTGTTGAGTTGGTCGAGCGGCTCTACCAACAGCACAAGGACAAAGCAAACTTCGCGATGATTTACATCCGCGAAGCCCATCCGGATTCCGTGATCTTGGTAAAAGGAATGGACGGCTCGGAATCGCTTCAAAAGTTTATTCAGACCGATGATGTTAAGTTGAGGAAGGAACACGCTCAAACGTGCAATCGGACTCTTAAGCTTTCTTTCCCGATGCTGATGGACGCGGTCGACAACAAAATCAACGCCGCATACGCAGGTTGGCCGATTCGGATTGTTGTAGTTGGCCAGGACGGCAAGATCATCGATCCGGGCTCCAAAGGGCCGCAAGGATTTTAGCCAGATAAACTAGAGGCATGGCTTAAGGACCTAGCTGAGAAAAAGAAATAATGCGTGATCGACGAATTTCCTTACCAAATCCAACGCTATTGGTCATTCGCTCCGAATCAAGTGTCTACGCTGCGAGCGGGTGACGCAGAGGTGCTTTCAATGCGCCGAATGCAGCCTGTTCGAAGAATTGAGCGTAGCGTTCTCCCACGCTAGACCATGGGTACCGAAGCATGGCGGCTCGCGATATTCGTGAATCTAATTCAGCTTGTTGAGGATCATCAAGGATCCTGAGGATGGCGTCGCCGATCTCGTAACAACATCGAGGATTGAACGTCTGGGCGCGAACGCCTAGCACATGGAGGTGTTCCAAGAATGCGGGGATGGCCGACATCGCAACCGGTGTTCCCAACGACCATGCATCCAGGCCCGATCCGTTTCCGGCTTCATACAACGAACCGTTGATCACCAGTCGGGCACCTTGAATGAGCGCCTTGATTTCTATATCGGTCCGCAAGCCCAAGCTGACAACGTCCGTGCCGCCTATCCCGTTGTCCAAATAGAATGGGGTGGTCATGTTGCCTTGAATGCCTTCGGTGCCGAAACCCGACAGCACCAATCGCAAGTCCGGGTGCTGCTGTTGCGCGTAGTAAAATCCGCTTAAGACTTGCCCGAGGTTCTTGTGAGCAGATAGGTTATTCAAGCACAATGCATAGCTGCCATGGACACCCAGCTTGTGGACGATCTGGCGTGCTTGCTCGACATCCAGTGGACCGGCGGAACCCAAATGAGAGAGCGGGATGACATGAGGATGGCGTTGGTATTCCGGAAAGATGCGTCGGATCTCGTCCGCAATGAATTGGGATGAAACGACAGGTGCTGCTTTCCGAAACCATGCCTCATGTTGCCCACGCGTGTCCGCCAGAGTTCGCGGTTTGTCGACATAGTTGCCAACAAAATGCGCATAGTTCAGGTCGTGCGGAATAAAGGCCATCGGTTTTTGAATGCGTGGAACCTCGATCCCGTACGGCCACGCAAAGAAGACCAAGTCATGTTGTTCGCATTCGCGTATCCAACGACGATGAGCCATGCCTCCCAGCCATCTCTTGGTTCTTGCAAAGACGGCGGCGATGAAGTTCCGCTTGTTCCATGGTTTGAGCGAGGGCACGGTGCGTAGCTTCACTCCTGACTGCTCCAGCCCACCCCATGGGGCCGCGGATCGATCGACTCGATGTACTTTGCGACCAAGAAAGAGAGTGATTTCAAGATCCTTGCGAGCTTCGCTCAGTCCCTCGATCAATCGCCACGTATAGCGCATGCCCCCTGTCGAAGCGTGCTGCAATACAACGGCAAGTTTCCTAAGCCGCACGACGAACTCCCAGCTTCGTCGCCGCGCTTTTGCGAATCACGCGACAAATGCGATCAATCGACGCAGCGTCAAGATTATTGTACGTTGGGAGCATCAATCCGTTCGAGCCTAGCTGATTGGTGACGTCCATGGGATGCGACTGCTTGGCTGCCGTTTCCAAATAAGGAGGCAGTGTGTGCAATGGAAAAAAGAAGGGGCGAGAATCGATATCCTCTTGCTTGAGAATTTGGATCACATCATCTCGCGTCCGCCCAAACTCGGTAGGGTCAATCTGAATGCTATACATCCAGGGACTTGGCTTTGCCCAACTCGCGACCGGTTGCATGCCAATGCCTGGAACATCCAGGAGATTGCGATCGTACTGGGCGAACACCGCTCGTCGCTTGTCCATGATTTCGTTCCGGCGTTCAAGTTGCCCACACAGGATCCCGCAAGCGACGTTGGTGAGTCGAAAGTTGTAGCCGGTGATTGGGAAGTAGTATCGACGTCGCGGGTCCATGCCTTGTCCCCGAAGCATTTTGAGTCGAACATAGAGCTGAGGATCATTGAGCGTCACCGCGCCACCCTCGCCGCATGTGATGATCTTGTTGCCAAAGAATGAAAACGTTCCGATGGTCCCGAGGCCGCCCACGGGACGGTCACGATAGGTAGCGAAGTGGGACTCGGCGGCGTCCTCGACCACCCAAAGCCCATGAATGGCTGCAGTCTCGTTGATGGCACTCATATCGGCCGGATGGCCCATCAAATGGACTGCGATGATCCCTCGCGTACGAGGCGTGATCGCTTGTTCAATTTTTTCGGGCGCGATGCACCAAGTATCCGCATCGACGTCCACGAAAACGGGTTCTGCACCGCAGTAACGCACGGCGTTGGCTGTCGCAATATAGGTCATGGATGGCACAATCACTTCGTCGCCAGGCCGCAGGCCCAGACCGAGCAAGGCTAAGTGCAGAGCGGTAGTGCCATTGGAACATGACAGCGCATATCGAGTACCACAAAGTTCGGCAAACTCAGATTCGAATCGATCGATGAAGGGACCGGTCGACGAGATCCAAGAACTGCGAATTGCTTGAGTGACGTAGGCTTCCTCGATTTCCGTAACATCCGCTGACGCGACCGGGATCATGTTCATAATCATTCCTTCACTTCCATGTGAACTTACAAGGTCTGGCAAAGATAGCGACCTTGGAATTTCCAAGTCAAGAGGAACCCTGAAACCGCACGAGGAATCGAGCCGAGGAATAGTAGCTAAACGAATGATGTAGAAGAGTTGCTCCGCAACTCTGGTGCACACCTCTGGTACATGCCTCTCTCGTCCGCACCTCTGGAGCATGCCAAAAAAGGTCCGTCCCGATCAACAACGGCCGCAACCGCACCCGTGCAAGTTACCGTTTCTCAGAATTCCCAAGAAACCGGGAATCGGCGCAACCGAGACGGCCTGATAAGACAGGCATCGCCAATTGGTATTCGCCAAGATCGGCTGAACGAGCCGAAAAGTGCCATGCGACCATCAATGCAAACAATGCTCAAGGGTGTTTGGTGGTGTTTGCTGCTTGATTTAGGGATTGGCTTTCCATCGGTGCACCGGCCTAGCCACCCGTGCTAATCTCAGTCGTGCAGAATCTTAGCACAGATAGCTGCGCCGGGGCACAGATGAACGAACATTACCGTCTGTTGCGAATTTCTTATTCGTGTCGTTGGGAACGAAGACAACGACTCGGCAGCAAAACACAGCAAAGAGTTTGATAAGGAGCGCGTTCCTCTACACGCTGAATCAATGGGATGCTTTGTGCCGTCATACCGAAGCCACACATTATGGTTTGAAAACAATGCGGCCAAGCGATTGGTAAAGTTTCCAGCGATTGGCAGAAGTCGACCGTCGAATTTATTCGACATCTTCGGGAAAAGCGGATTCATGCCCTTGATGTGTTCCTAAGGATTGCCAAGTTTTCAAGTCGATCGATGAAGAAATCTGTTTTACCGATCCGTCCATTTTCGCGACATTGACTCCTCCTGCATGTTCACTACGTGAAGTGATTGACCAACGAACCACCATTTCTCGAGTCATTGGCGACAAGATGGCAACGCAATCAAAATCGATTGCGTTCGGGCTCCTGGAATGTTCATATCCACAGTCCTCTATCGACGGTGCCCACCAGTGACTTGGTTCCCAAACGATTCCATGGTTTGGATTACAGAACTGCGGCATTTGTTCAAACGAAGTCGCTTGATCGGTTTGAATGATTGCCCTCGGAAAGTATTTCGAATCACAGGGCATTCTTTCTGCGATGGCTATCGTATTACTTAGTCCATCCGTTACTTCGGATATTCGGCGTTCCTGTTTCCCTCGAACTGCAAAAAGTGGCTTTGGATCTGGAAGTCTTCGTCCTCGTGTCGGGGCCAATCCAAAATTCAATCTATAGCCAAGTCGAGGCCCCGACGTTGGACACGTAAACACTGAAGGTGGAAATGACTCGTCGAAGAACTTAGTGTCCACGCGAATTCTGCCATTGACGGCTCTTACCTGGATCGACATCTCTTCGGCAATTAAAATGAACGGGTTCCCGAGTACAGGATTGTCGCCTAACCTTTCCGAAGGAATGTTTTTTGCAAAAATGTTTGGTAACGAATGTCGACGATTCCAGACCGTATTGAGACTCAAAATTGTTTGTTTCAGATTGTTCTGGCACTGAATCCGTCTCGCACTTTCTCGGGCCGCTTGGACCGCAACAAGCAACATCGAAACCAAAATCGAAATAACAAGCAAAGAGACGATCAACTCGACTAGCGAAAATGCTTCGGTTCTTCGAATAAATCGCTTCTTTGTCCAACTCATTTGTGGTGGCTTAAATACCATCTCGAATAATTGGTACCTTGATTTTTTTCCCATTTGCAAACCCCAAGATTAGGTACTGGGCCGTTTTAGCTTGTTTCTCTGAAAACAAAAAATCGAGTACGCACGAATGATCGTCGATGATTGTGATCTCGAAGTCAATTGGTTGGCTTTCGCTGCCGTCTTCGCCAACGCTCGCCGTCAACCTATTCATGTCGCTGCTTGAAGATGCGTTAATGACAACTTGAGCGCGTTTTGTGAGATCATCTGAAGCAATGATGGAAACGGCTTCTGGTTGAAACGAGATCGGTTGCTCCACCTGCACATACCAGGTAACTCCAAGCTGCGCTTCATCGCCTTTTTTCGAAATAACCACCTCTCCATAATACAGTCCTGGTTTGATGTCATTGGACGCATTGATTTTCAGGCGACATTTTTTGCCATCAAGATACGCCGAATGAGATAATCCCTCCACGTTGTTGTCCATTTTGGACTCAACTCGAAGGTCTTTTTCGTGGGGCACTGATTCGATTGAGTCAATTTCCACATAAATATCAACATCGCTTCCTGCAACCAGTCTGGTTGTTGGATACTTCGGCGGGTTCGTGGATATGTCATTGCGAGTATGCCAATTGACCTGGACTTTTGTTATCGAAGACTTAGTACAGTTGCTGTGAATGGAAATGGACGCCGACTGAACACCCAGTTTTTTTCTATCCAGGGTCATCATGATTTTCCCTGTTTGCCCGGGAGCGACTCTAGATGGACGCGCCTCAGCTCTCGCGCACGTGCAGGATGGAGACACGCTTTCTATGACCAACGTCTTGTCGCCCGAATTGCGAAATTGGTGTTCGACCAATAATGGGTCCTGGGATGGCGTAACAATACCGAGATCGGTCGTTGGTTCTCTTTGAAATTCCAGGATTGCCCCGCGATGGGAAATTGCATTCGTCGGAGTTCGCGAACAAGCACTAACCATCAGCGTAACCATCAATAATAATACTGCATGTTTTTTCATTTTGTTCGACCGATTAATTGGTGCGACGGCGGACGTATCGCTGGATAAGCACTCCGCCAAACAACAATGCGGAAAGAACGACGCCAACAATTGTGAAATTCTGGACTCCCTTTGAAAAATAGTTGGATCCACGTCTAAATACTATTGAATCTTTTCCGAGAACGAGACAATTCCCATCCCACTCATTGTCCAGTTGTTTTTTTGTCAGAGATCGAGTTCGTGAGCTTGGATCAAAAACGACGACACCTGACTCGTCTACTGTTTTGAAGAGAACAAAGTGGCTAGGCTTTAGATGCACAATGATTCGGCAATGTTTGGCCATTTCGATCAGCGATTCGTGGTTAAGCTTCAAACACTCGGCGTTGAGTCCAAATTGGATTGCTGCCGTCTGTAGTTCTGCAATCGAGTAGCCTTGTGGATTAGGTCGCCCTAAAAAATCGGTCAGTTTCTCAAATTGCTGCGGTGCTGTTTCCGGCGAGAGTCCTCGAAGTGCAACATAAAGACACTGCGAGCCACACAAATTCTTGTCCTCCGTGTTGGACGCGAATCCTATTTGGAAATCTAACGAAACAATCCAAACTGCGCTTGCAATCCAAAGACCCCAAAGTGATCGACCGGGAAAGCATAAGTGAATTGATGCATTCATTTTTGGGCATTCTCAAGCCGAACCGCCGCGATTCGCAAATCGTGTTCGGTTTTTCCCTTTTCGCCGCCGACGAATCGAATTGCTCGATGTTTACCTTCACGTGTCTCCGTAATGCGAGTCCCTAGCGGAAGATTAGATTCA
>JBEBHM010001247.1:0-1778 GCA_040080875.1 Pirellula sp. | reverse complement strand
CTCGAGAAGTGTTTGCTCGAAGGGATTGATTCTTACGTTGTCTTCGAGGACGACGCAGGATTCGGATCTGAATTCACGGAGCAGCTTCAGCAGTATGTCGCAGAGCTTCCGGACGATTGGGGATTGGCTTATCTAGGCGGACAGCATCTCTACGCCGGCAAACATCCGCCTCAGAAAGTCAGCGAGCGCGTTTACCGCCCGTTTAATGTCAATCGTACGCATGCATTCATGGTGCGAGGGCGTTTGGCCATGAAAACTCTCTATCGTCATTTGAATTGGAACGAGTGGCACGTAAAGCATCACATCGATCATCACCTTGGTCGCCTCACCCAGCGTCGCTACGAGATGATGGTCCAGTCGAAAACCGTCGACAAGGAATCGCTTGCCGTTTACACGCCCGATCGATGGCTCGTGGGCCAACTACCCACCAAGTCGAACATTTGCGGCCGCAAGTGGGAGCAAACCCGATTCTTCAACGACGCTCGCAATGCTGACCACTCGGACGCTCCGTTTTTCGCAGTTCTTGGTCCACATCGATCAGGCACATCCTGCGTCGCGATGGTCATGCATCATCTTGGCGTTCATATGGGGAACGAGCTCGGTGGATACGAAGCAACTGGAGGTGGCGAAGCAATCGGGTTAGCCAAACTCTGTGAAGGTGTCATGCGGTTCCCGGCGATCGATCCCAAGGTCGGTGATGGGCAGCTCACTAAGCAACTCAAAAGCTGGATCGTTGGTCGTAAGACTGAAGCCAATCGTGACAAGACAGTCGCTGGTGCCAAATATCCACATCTGTGCCGATTCGCGGAGCACTTGTACGCCGGCCTTGGAGATTCACTTCGTATCATCGCTGTCGATCGACCCATCGAGGCGTCGATTCGTTCACTTCAAGATCGAAGCAACAAACATCGTGGTCAATGGTTTGCTGCGGACGACGCGGCTTGCGAGCGATTGCAGCGATCATTGTTGGATCATCGAGAGCGGTTCATCAAGGCGAATCCGAAAGTCCCTGTGCTTCGGGTTGACTTTGCAGAGTTGACGAAAGACCCAACTGCGGGCATCGCAGGACTCATTGAATTCCTTGGCATTGATCCCACAGAGGAAGAACTCAAGTCGGCCATCGCTCACGTGAATCCAGAATTGAGGAAGTTCGGCTGATGAGTGCGATCGCGATTCTCGGAGAACTAAACCACCGCTACTTGATTGTCGGTTCCACGGCGATCCAGCTTCACGGATTCAATTGGGGGCAACGCGACATTGATGCGTGGCTCGATCCAACGATCCCCGTCGATGAATGGGACAATCTCGTGAATTTTGTTTCTCGGAGGCATCAAAAGATTTGGAATCGTGGCGACGACAACGGACGCGGTGGAATCCAGCATTCGACCCGCATCGCCAGCAATCCAAAACTAGACCTTATCCATCAGATCGGTCAGTTCCTACCGAGCGATTTCGATGCAGTGTTCGATCGCTCCTTGATCTCCGAGTTCGGAAACGTCGCGCCGCTTGATGTTGTTCTGCGAATGAAGCTCCAAGCCAATCGCGGTAAAGACTTTCGGCATTTCATGAAGCTAATCCAATTGATCTCCAATCCGTGAGTTCGCCCATGACAAGAAATCTACCAATCGACCAAATCACCTTCTGTATCAAGACGATCCATCGTCCGTGGGCATGCCATCGGCTTGTTGAATCGCTGCGTAAAGAGTTCGCTGCGCCACAGATCGTCGTTGTGGATGATGGTCGACCAGAATTGCGATTCTCGGCCAAGTATCCCGAGA
>JBEBHM010000472.1:0-6881 GCA_040080875.1 Pirellula sp. | reverse complement strand
GCTGTCGGGGCAGGGCAGGGGGGGCCAAATCGGACTATCCAATTTGCGTTCTCTCGCAACGCTCGCCGCTAGACTCGCCACCACCGAACAACTTACGAAATTGGATCTTAGGATCGCTGAACTAGAAAAACAGGGCCAAGACGGACTGCACAAGCAATTGGCCATCGGATTGATTCAAGCCATCCAAACTAAATCCAATGCGTCCAAGACATCGGACGATGCATTTGCGAAATTGCCGGCTTTGGCTTCTATGCGCAAAGCACTTATCGACCGGTCGCGTAAGCGTTGTTCAGACACCACGTTGCCAATCGCTGACCGTGCCGAGGCCATCCAGTTTCTGATGTGGGAATCTGCCGAGGCGGACATTCCGATTCTTACTGGACTGCTCAATCAGCGCGAACCGCAAGCGGTTCAGGAAGCCGCAGCGAGAGCGCTGACGCGATTCCAGTCAGTCAACGTGCCACGGCATTTGATTAAGATTTGGTCCACGTTGAGTCCCAAATTGCGATCGATAGCAGGCGACGTCATTCTTTCGCGCGCTCCCTGGATCGACCTATTGCTCGACGAGGCAGGGCAGGGGGGGTTTTCCTTAAGTGAACTTGAACCGAGCAAGCTCGCCGGACTTCGAAACAATGCCAAGACGAAAGAGCGCGTCGAAAAACTCGTCAAGTCCAATAGCACCGGATCGAGACAAGATGTGTTCGAGCGCTATCGCGAGGCCCTGACCAAGGCAGGGGACAAAGTCCGTGGAAAAGAAGTCTTTACTAAATCGTGCGCCGCATGCCATCGCTTGGAGAATATTGGCTTTGAAATCGGTCCGAATTTGGCACCCTTCCAGTTTCGTGGCGCCGAAGCGATCCTGCAAAACGTCATCGAACCCAATCGCGAAGTAAACCCACAGTTCGTTTCGTATTCCATCCTTACCAACGATGATCGAATCGTAACGGGGATGATTACCAACGAGTCGGCAGCCAGTATCACGCTGCTCCGTGGTGAGAATCAATCCGAAACCATTCAGCGTTCTGACATTTCGGAAATCAAAAGCTCGAAAATGTCGTTAATGCCCGAAGGTATTGAAAACCAAATCGACTTGCAGGCCATGGCCGATTTGATCGCCTACTTGACCACATTGCAGTGATGACGCCGGAATCTATTGAGCAGTTGCTGATTCAATGTGCTCGGGAGAAACGTGACATCAGTTACTCTGAAGCCCTAATGGCTCTTGGACATAGGTTTACTCGCCCCAAAATGCGAGAGCTGTGCAAACTGCTCGGGGTTGTGGATGCCGCTGCAAGCGAAAAAGGCGAACCGGCACTAGCTGCTTTGGTCGTCCGGTCCAGCGATCGTCTGCCTGGTGATGGATGGTGGAGCCACCGGACTTCTTATCGAGGTGAGTGGATCGGCCAGGACGCTCGAAAATACGTAGATAAACAGCAAAGAGCTATCTTCAAGTTCTGGGAGTCGTAGTTGTAGCAGGATTCGTAGCAGCGTCGCTCCGCGACGCTGGTATTCGATAGCAACCAACACTCGCCGAACCGATTCCATTTCAGCGTAACGTCCAGCTTGGCCGGGAATCGATACGGAAGACTCGGGTTTCAGCCGCCAGGACGTCCGCCTCGGAGATGCGGACCTACTTGTTAAACCTTTCGGCCTATGACGATTTTGCTTATAGTGTCACTTGGTTTGGGACATGCCCGCCCCTCATTAGGGCAGGTTGTTTCGAAAAAATCGCGTTTCGGTCGCCTAGTAGGGCAGGGCAGGGGGGGCGATTTGGACGAGGGCCAGTTGGGACCTAGGCTCCAAAAATACAAATGGTTTCCGTTTGCACCTTAGGCATGCTATTCCATGGTTAAAGTTCGCGACTTCCTGGGCAACTATCGATTGACACGCTTGATTCGACTAGGAAGCACATGCCAAGTATGGGAAGCGATAAGGGATGACGGACAAAAACGTTACGCCCTCAAAGTGCTGAGACCCGAGCAACGAGGCAACCGCGAAGAGATTGGGTTTCTGAAGCATGAGTTTGAAATCGCGAACAAACTTAATCACAAGAACATCATCAAGATCGTCGAGTACAAGACCGACGCGGAGACTCCATTCATGGTGATGGAGTTGTTTAGCGAAATCAACCTTAAGCAAGCCCTGCGACGAGGCCCCGAGCCGATCTCCTTCCAGTTGACCAACATCGTAGAACAGGCTTGCGAAGCTCTCTACTACCTTCATTCCAAGGGTTATGTCCACTGCGATATCAAGCCGGACAATCTGCTGTTGAGTCGAGACTACGAAGTGAAGCTCATCGATTTTACGATATCGCGCAAAGTCAAATCCGGGATTAGCAAACTCTTTAGTCGCAAGCAAAAGGTCGAAGGGACTCGCTCCTATATGTCCCCCGAACAGATCCGCGGTTTTGCCTTGGATCAACGAAGCGACATCTATTCCATGGGCTGTACTCTGTTCGAGTTATGCACTGGCAAGGCACCTTACACTGGCAATACGCCAAACGACTTGTTGAGCAAACACCTTTCCGCTCAACCACCGTCGGCATTGATCGCCAACGACAACGTCACACAAGAATTTAACAATCTGATCAAGAAACTACTCTCCAAGAAGCCCCAGGATCGTCCCGATAGCATGTGGGACGTTTTGAAGCTGATTCGTGCAACTCCAATTTTCAAACGCCCCCCTCGCATTCCTGAGACGTCCATTTTTGATGACTTCCCTTCGGGTGGTCGCATGGAGAATCCCAGTTAGCCTCTGGCCTATACATCCCACTTACACCTCACACCTCACACTTACGAACAAGATGATCAAAGAAACCCGATGATTTCAGCACCACCCGGATTCGAATTCGAGCAACCGATCCTGGAAATCGAATCCAGCATTCAAATCCTTGAAAAGAACCCCAATCGCACCGAATCTGAAAACGAGCAGCTCAAACTTCTCCGCCGTAAGCTGACCGAAACAACTCGCGAAATCTACGAGCAGCTCAGCCCCTGGCAGATTGTCCAAGTTGCTCGCCATAAAGATCGTCCTTATACCAAGGATTATCTGAACCTTGCGTTCGATGAGTTTGTCGAGTTACACGGTGACAAGTTCTTTGGAGACGACCGCGCCATGTTGACCGGATTCGCCAAACTTGGGCGGCACAAAGTCATGGTGGTTGGACATCAAAAAGGACGAACCTACAAAGAACGTGCGGCATGCCATTTCGGTTGTGCCCACCCCGAAGGCTATCGCAAGTCGATGTCGAAGATGAAACTCGCTGAAAAGTACAAACTACCCATCATTTGTTTTATCGATACTCCGGGGGCATTTCCCGGCGTAGGAGCCGAGGAACGAGGACAAGCTCAGGTCATCGCGGAGAGCATGTTCCTCATGAGTCAATTAAGAACTCCGATCATCTGCGTCGTTATTGGCGAAGGTGGGTCGGGTGGCGCCCTGGGCATTGGTGTTGGTAACCGAATCGCCATGCTCAAGAATTCCTATTATTCTGTGATCAGCCCTGAGGGGTGTGCCGGCATTCTATGGAAGAGCCATCAATTCGCGCCTAAAGCTGCCGAAGCGCTACGGTTCACGTCGGCACATCTTTCGAAACTCGGCGTTATTGACGATGTCATCGACGAACCGCTTGGAGGGGCTCATCGCGATCATCATCAAATGGCTTCGCGGCTCAAGAGTTACCTGACCAAATCGCTTGAACAACTTCTCAAGCTCAGCGCGGATTCGCTCGTCAGCGATCGATACGAAAAATTTCGTCGCATGGGAACGTACCTGGAAATGATGACCGATGGAACTACCGAAACCCGAGGAGCGATGATCGAATCCTGATCGACCATGCCAATATTATCAAAACGCACTGCGGACTTGCACGCTTCACCTATCCGCGAAATCCTTGCTGTCATCGATCGACCCGGCATGATTTCGTTCGCCGGCGGACTGCCTGCGGCAGAGACCTTTCCCTCGTTCTCATTGGATTCCGTTGAGAACGCAATGCTGCAGTACGGGCCGAGCGAAGGTGAAATGCCCTTGCGCGAACAAATCTGCGGCGAATTGGTCCAACGCGGATTTCATTGCAAGAGAGACCAGATCCTGATCCTGTCAGGCTCCCAACAAGGAATCGATCTCGTTGCCAAACTGTTCATAGATCCGGGAACTCGAATCGCTCTCGAATCCCCAACGTATCTGGCTGCTCTCCAGGTTTTCCGGTTCTTCGGGGCGACTTATCAGACCTTGAATTTTGACAAACCGCTCCAGTCCCTTAGCAACAAGCCGGCTCTGGCATACGTCATCCCAACTTTTCAAAACCCGACAGGCTACTGCTATACCCGTGAGGAGAGAACGGCTCTAGCCGGCGCTTGCGATGAAACGGAAACGCCTCTTTTTGAAGATGACCCGTATCGCGACTTGGTGTTTGGAGAATGCGATCGAACTCCCGTTTGCGCCCGAGTGGAACGCGCCAGTTGGATCTATCAAGGATCCTTTTCCAAGTCGTTAGCACCCGGTCTGAGGCTTGGCTACCTGGTCTGTTCACCCGATCTGATGCCGTACTTGGTGCGTTTGAAACAAGCCGCCGACTTGCACAGCAATCGAATGAGCCAATCGCTCGTCCTCCGGGCTTTGCAGGCCTCGGATCGAGAAGCTCGCATCGCGCGTTTGGTGGACTTCTATCGAACTCGCCGTGACGCATTCGAATGCTCGCTCGAAGAACATTTTGCAGATTTGGCAACTTGGCAAAGGCCGCAAGGGGGGCTTTTCTTCTGGCTCAAGCTCAAACAAAAAATTGACACCCAGGCTTTACTGAAAGTGTCGATTGCGAACAACGTGGCCTTCATGCCAGGTGAACCTTTCTTTCCGCTTGCAAGCGAGTCGTATCCAAGCCTGCGATTGAATTTCAGCCATGCCAACTCGGAGTCAGCTGCCAGAGGACTTGAGACGCTGGCTAGGCTTGTGCGTCAAACTCAGCCTAGTCACTAGACTTCGTCCGTTGTGTGCGGCTCCTGGCCGACAATCGTCAACGTTCAAGGGCAGGGGAGGGTGGCCGAAAATTGACTGGAGCAGGGGGGTGCAATCGCATTTTTGGCGCCCGCTTTACAACACAACATCATTTCTACTCGAATAGTTTCAGGATGCTTTGTATGCGAACCACTCTCATCACGGCGGCTGTATCGCTCAGCCTCTTGCTGACCTCGAAGCCGCTGTTGGCCCAAAAGGCTTCTTCCGTACCCGCGATAGAACTCAAGACCAAGTTTTCTGGCATCGAATTCAAACACGACAAGGATGGCGAAATCATCGGCGTCGACTTGTCGAAATGCGGTGAAAATTGGACCGACACCCTACCCGCACTTGGTGACTAGTCCATATAGGTAAACTTTCGAAGTTGCGCAATCTGAACCTATCGGGATCTGGCATCACTGACCACGGCATGGAAAACTTAAGCAGACTAACGAATCTCGCTGCCTTGTCATTGCACGACTGCGGCGTAACCGACGCCGGTTTTTCCAAGCTTGGCACCCTGACCAAACTAAAGGAATTCAGTCTTGTAAAAGCGGATGCGGGCGACGGTCCACTGAAGGCATTCGCGAATTCCAAAGACATTACCAAAATTCGGTTGAAAGCCTGTACGGTCACGTCCGCTGGTCTGGCTCAGCATATTGGGCGCTTTGAGAATCTTGTGGCCATCGATTGACGACACCGTAATACCGCATCTTGCGAAGATCGAATACCGGCTTAGCACCGCTGGTTAGCCTGAAGGATCTGTTGGTCAACAACACCCGTGTTACGGAACAGGGGATCGCGATCTGGCGCTGCGGCTTCCGAAGCTCACGGTGAAGCGTTAATGCTCGGGCTCGCCCCAAAAACCGCGAAACCGCGAAAAACCAGGGAAAAATACACGCCAAACCGAACATAAGAAACATTATCGGACGTTCAGGAGCGGGTTTTCGAGCCCCTTTTTGAGGGATGAGGGTTGAGGGTTGAGGACTGAGGGGCGAGACTCGACCGCAAGGTTTGCCCTATCAGTTAAGTCGTCCTTGTCAACTTGGTTTGCCCTAACAGGATGCATGGCCCAGTCCGTACGTTTCCTTGAAGAAATAAGTTCTGCCCAATCCTCCGCCCAGTCAACCGAATCGCTTATCCGTTTGACCGGTCCGAACCCTCCGATCAGGCCGATTTACTTGAACGGTCAGGTCTTCTAAGATCGCCCAGCTTGCCTAATCCTCCCGGGCATCCAGACTCGCGCCCGCTGTGCACCGGCTTTGCCATCTGTGCTAACTCGTAAGCGAAAAAGCTCAATTTCCTGTGAGCACAGATGCTTCCCAGGTCGCTCGTCAACACCCCAGAATTCGCAAATCCGAAATTCCGAAATCTTCGACAAAGACATCCGGCATCTTTGGTCGCAGACAATCCTTTTCTGTTTTTGATTCGCAATCAAAAGTCGGGGCTCATTTTATTCATGGGAGAATACATGCAGCCGTAGCCCTCTGCCCTGCCCTCGATTTGTCAACGAGATGACGCGATGCACGCGAATCGCGAACTTGCTCGTTACTATCACGTCGATCAAGTCTTTAGCCAAGCGGTTCAAAACGCTCCGTCGATCGTATTTACTGACGACTGCGATGTGATCTTTGAAAGCGGGCGCGAGCATGGGCTTTATCGATACTTGTTAACCAAACTTGATTGGAGAGCAAAAGCGCCAGTAGCGTTTGCGTCATCTTGACGGCCATGGATTTGGGCAACATCCCCCCTGCCCTGGTTCGATCGGGTCGCATTGAGCTTTGGCTGGAAACACAGATCGCCCAAGTTGGTTCAACGTCCATCCCGAACTGTTCGAACAGAGCCCCCCTGCCCTGCCCCGTTTTTAGCTGTTAGCGGTTAGCCAATAC
>JBEBHM010001246.1:0-1779 GCA_040080875.1 Pirellula sp. | reverse complement strand
GGCGACGCTGCCAGTGCGTTTGTGGTCCCAATTTGAACAAATGTCGGGTTCAACCCAAAGGCATTATCAAGGCGATAAACTCCCGTGCTTGCAAAACCGATTACAGTGCCTGCACCAGCCCCGCCATTCATGTTGCCTACTGTAACACCATGCGGGACGGTAGTTAAGCCGCCGAACCAAAGCGTCGTTTGAAACGTGTCGATCGGACCATTTTGGGTAAACCGATAGAGCTTTGATTGTCCATTGTTAAGTTGTGTCGCGAAAAATGTCTGAGCCATAGCGAGGCTGCTGCACGCGAGCACGAATAGTGATAGTTTTATCTTCATGAATCTCCATTGGCGCTCATCGCGCTTGGAGTCATGGTGTCGCTGTTCTGTTTGAGAAGCTGTGATTTCCATCACAGCTGGTCATTAACCCAGTAGTGTTACAGAGGGCTTGGGCGTTTCTTGGGGCCGTTCATCACTTTGACAATGAATCCAAACTCTTGCTCTTCACCGCGAAAGGCGATTTCCTTCGCTTGCATGATATGGTCTCGGACAGAAGGCAACGAAAGGGTCTCGGGGCCAGTCAGTCGGATGTTTCGGACGCGGTTACCTTCGCCACGGAGAACGCGATGCGGGTCATCATGCTTCACGCCGTTCGGGAAAATCAAGGTCACATGCTTTGGATAGACAGCTAAGTTAATGAAATTCTCCGAAACGTTATCGGTATAGGAAAATCCAAGGCAAACGGCATTGGTCGCATCCCAAAAAATTTCCGTCGCAGGGCCTACTCGCTCAAGCAAAATACGACGACACTCCATGGCAATTTCCTGAACATCGTCAGGATAGAAGGACAGGAACTCTTGGAGTTGGGAGAGTGCGTCAGCTTCAGTCATGAGATTATCTGATAGTCTTTTCGAGTGGAAACGTAACCACTTTGGAGAATCTTCTGTAGAATACTCTGTATGGTCGAAGCTTCTGCTCTCAAAAACACCTACTTAGCCGCAGGGCTCACTGATGAACAACTTGCAATCGTCGGAGCGATGGCGCGTGTAGACACCCATCCGTCCGGATATTTGCTAGCCAAGCGTGGCGATTTGGCTGAAGAAATGTACCTCTTGCTAGCTGGTGAAATTGTTGTGACAACTGGCGACGGGGACAAACTGGGCGATATCAAGGCTGGTGGCGTCGTTGGCGAGATTGCTTTGGTGGACGCATGCCCTCGTGCTGCTAATGTTGTTTCGCGGACACCCATCACAGTGGCAGCATGGAACATCCGCGAGCTCCGCAAGGCGATGATGGAAGACCGCGAGTGGGGTTTCTTGCTACTGGCCAATGTTGCGAGGGTTATCGCGACTCGCCTCCGCCAGGCCGACGAGATGATTGACACAATCTCCGACAACGTCGGGGACAAGTGGGATCACGCAATGGGTTAGATTGTCTTTGAAATGCGGCTAAGGCCGCACTTTTCTTTTCAGTCCTATTGCACGGAAACCTTAAACCGTGCAGTTGCGTATTACATGACATGGCACCCGCAGGAAGTGAGCGACCCGCACCGAGCCCAAGTACTCGGGCCGCCATAATTGGCGCCTGCAATATCCTCATGGAGCGATTCGGCTTTCGGAAGATGACGATGGACGACGTTGCCCGCGAGTGCCGTATGAGCAAGCGAACGCTTTACCTCTACTTCGAAAGCAAGGAAGACCTTGGGCTATCGAGCATTGGTCAGGTCGTAGACGAAGTGTTCGATGAACTAGTTGCCATTGCTGAAACACAGCTCACCGCGAATGAAAAGCTC
>JBEBHM010000471.1:0-6886 GCA_040080875.1 Pirellula sp. | reverse complement strand
GGTGAATCAGGTTGGTAGCTACGAACCGCGCGCTCCAGTTGGACGAGCCAACTGGGGGCGACCCCAGCGGCCTTGTGCCGCTCGGTGAATCAGGTTGTGTAGCTACGAACCTCGCGCTCCAGTTGGACGAGCCAACCAGGGGCGAGTGCTAAGGCGGACGGCCTCGTGTCAGCTCTTTAAATGAAAGTAGCAGTGGATGTGCGGCTCGCCGCGAAAGTACCATACCATTTCGGGGCCTTCGATCTGCCAAGTATCCCAGACTCGATCGGAACCGATATCGTACTTGCCTGTGAACCAGGAGACATAAAGTCGATCAACAATCTCGATCTTCTCGATGGTAGCGATCGTCGCATTCACATCGTCGTCTCGGAACATGGCCATCATGTTCCTCATGGTTTCTACAAACAGTTTCTTTTGGTCGGCACTCAATTCGGCGCAACTTAGTCCTCGCCCTTCGCGTGTCATCTTGACCACAGCCTCTGGACTCTCGCTTCGCGGGTCTCCAGAAAGCAGTCCTTTTTCTTGCTGCTTACCGTCGAGCGCTTGTACAAAGCGATTGAAGTTCTTTCCTTGATACCAGTACGGGTTGCCGGGGTGATCCTTGGTTTCCCGAAAATTTTCATTCATCTTGTCCACCGGGTGGGGATAGTGCCCGTAGAAAATGGGAGCCCCACCAAACCCTTGGCCTTTGTCTGTATGTGCGTTGCAACGTCGCGTGACGTGGTGCCCCGTAAAAATGAACTCGAAGTCTTTGTCGTCGGGCGTCCCAAAAAAGCCGGCGGCCGGGGCATTTTTTTCGTCGCCATATTGGTCGATTAGCACTTGCTGGTTGATTGCGTCCTGGTGATCCCGGCTGTGCATGGAGTCGAAAATTTTCTTAATCAATTCCTGTTGCTCTGAATTGAACGCATTGGGAACACGATGTTCGGGGTGGATGTACCACCAATTGCTGACATACTGTCGCCTGGGGTGATCCATGGGTAGGCAGAGCTTTTGTCGCTGCGCATCCGAAAGGCTTTTGTAGAGTTGCATCGGCAACGAGTCCGATTTCGCCTCGTTTGCGACGACTGGACCAAGGACATGGTCCGTTTGTGTTAAAGCCAAAACTCCGGCGGATGCACCGACAGTTTGGATCCAATGGCGACGAGTCAATTCTTTCATATGCTCACCTTTTTCCTAGACAAGTGGATAAATCGCTAGAAGCTATCATGTCACGTTGGACCCAACAAATCAACCAATTCAGACGGTTGAGACTTGATACTTGATACTTGAGGGAAAAAAAGATACTCCTCGCCCATCGCCGGTACTTCGATCGACAAAACACACGAATTGACAGCATTTTCGTACTCGTATTCAGCCACAGGCGGTACTCGTGCTCGTACTCGAATTTGGCACCCGATCGAGTACGAGTGCGAGTACCGTTTCACTGAGTACGAGTACGATTCTGAAGCGTTCGATACCGGCGATCAGCGAGAAGCGTCCAAAAAATGATTTTGTTGACACGTGAAACCCAATTTTATAGCATGGACAAGATGAACACTTCACACTTTGCACAATCGCTGCACGGACCCGCCGTTGTACGCGTAGGATCGCGTAGATGGTTCTTAGAGATTGGCGCTGCGGGAATGGTAGGCTCGCAGCTCCTAAATACATCCCTTGGTACCGAAAGCTTACCGATTTCTTCAAATCGGAAAGCCGTGATCCTCATCTGGCTGTCCGGCGGACCAAGTCAATTGGACATGTGGGATCCCAAG
Source organism: Pirellula sp. (assembly GCA_040080875.1). Classification (GTDB taxonomy): domain Bacteria; phylum Planctomycetota; class Planctomycetia; order Pirellulales; family Pirellulaceae; genus JBKCUI01. Next base: position 5,132 of record JBEBHM010000471.1, on the reverse strand, counting down.
CCGGAGGCACCCGTTGAGATTCGAGGTCCCTACGGAACGATTGCAACCAAGATTGCTGCTGAACGTTTCTGCGAACACTTGCCATTGCAAGCATCCATTGCAGACAAGCTCTCTGTCATTCGATCGCTCGATTGCCGAGCCAGCAATCATACTCCGATCACAATGCAAGCTGGAAACCCATTGGCTCGACGAACTGACGATGGTAAGGATGGTGGAGGGTATCCATCCATGGGCTCCATCACATCCAAGTTTCGTGGTCCGAACGAACGCGGCATGCCGCCCTTTGTTGGACTCGCCGATAGTTGGACTTCGGATGTTTGGGAGGCGGGAGCCATGGGTCGGGCTTATGCTCCCGTGAACGGTCGGGATATGCAGGGCAAATTCGGCTTACCGAAAGGGCTTAATGTTGCTCGGTTGCAGGACCGAGATTCATTGCGCCGCGAATTGAGTCGATTGGGGCATCAGCTCGATCAAAGCCACTCATCTTCCTCCACAGAAATTGAGCGATATGCCCAACAGGCCCACGAGATGATCCTATCTGGTAAGGTTGCAAGCGCGTTCCGATTGGAAGACGAGCCAGACTCGCTCCGCGATGCGTATGGCAGAACTAGCTTGGGTGAAAAAACGCTTCTAGCGCGCCGCTTGGTCGAATCCGGCGTTACATTTGTTTTGGTCAGTGGTGCGTGGGGATATTTCGACCATCATGGCGACAACGTCAAATGGGGAGGCATCGTCAAGGGTTTGACACCGCTCTTGCCTCAGGTTGACCGAGCCTTGCACGCATTGGTTCAAGATCTCTCGCAACGCGGTCTGCTGGATTCTACGCTCGTGATGATGATGGGCGAATTTGGACGATCACCTAAGATCAATGCGGAGGCCGGACGAGATCATTGGACCAACGTCATGTCGATGGTCATGGCAGGCGGAGGACTCCGGCATGGGCAAGTGATCGGCGCCACCGATCGGATCGGTGGGTCCATTGCAAATAATGCAGTTCGACCACAAGATCTTGCGGCCACAACTTTTCGTCATCTCGGTATCGACTTGAATAGCTCTTGGATCGATCCGCAAGGGCGTCCGATTCCGATCGTCTGCGAAGGTGGCCGACCGATTCCAGAGCTATCTTAGAGTAAAACGATTGTCCCAATCGTTTCACGCGCAGTCCTGCTTACGAGGCTCATGAGCCATCCGGTGGCCTCATGAGCAATTGGGACAATTGCTCTACTTTGATTGCTCTACTCTTGCTCTACTTGGAATCAGGGTCCAACACCTTCGAATTTGGTGACGGTCGCTCCGTTGAGTGTGAATCGAGCTTGAACCCGATCGCCAATCTTGAATGCGGCTAAAGTCGCACGCACATCGTTTCGCTCGATTTTCGCGGTCGGAGGAATGGCAATAATTCGAACGGTTCCGTTCCTTGTACGAACGCTCACCATGGGTGCATTCACCGCCACGAGTGTCCCTTCTAGCCTTGGTTCACGGACGCCGCCACCCCCGCTACCCGGTCCACTCGCGGCAAACGTTGACGAATCGAACTGCGAAGCACCAATAGACATCGCCGCAACAAATGCAAGCAATAAGACATGGCGAAATTTTTGAAACATGTTTTCTCTCCCGAAATAAGACTTCGTCATGGCTACAACCACGCGGATGGAGTCATGAACGATTGAACCTTCGACATTAGAGAGCCGAAATTCGATCGTTCATCCGCCATGAATTTGGGTATTTCGGTTATTCAGTATTTTGGCGTTTCGTAATTTCAGTATGAATTGATCAGTCCCGGTAGGGACGACAGATGGTTACAACAGTCTGTCACGGATATACGGGTGGTCGATCGTATAGCATCATGATGTTCTATCGCCCCATTCGGGGTTCCAAAGCCGTCAGAATTCATCATTCCGTTATCCCAGTTGCGATTCCGCAATCCCAGTTGCGAGGATGCGAGATGCACCGTCTACCCCGTTTAGCAATTTCCTTGACTTTGGAAATTAGGATTGCTATTTTGAACCATCATGTCACACACTCCCGTCCCACGGCTTACGCCTACGGGTCTGTATTTTTTCTTGTTTCGAATGTTTTTCGTGGAGCATCATTATGAAAACACTCAATTCGCGACGAGGTTTTACCCTAGTCGAATTGTTGGTGGTGATTGCGATTATTGGGATCTTGGTTGGATTGTTGTTACCAGCCGTGCAAGCGGCCCGCGAGGCGGCTCGGCGCATGCAGTGCTCGAACAACCTGAAACAACTTGCGCTGGCGATGCATAATCACCATGATGCATTTCGAAAGTTTCCTAGCGGTGGTCAGGAAGCTTCCAGTTCCCGATATGTCATCGGCTGGCCGGGCAAGGTCTTTCCTTATTTCGAAGAAGGAAACCGGAGAAACCAAATTGATGCGATGATCAACGGTTTCAACACGAACACAGTCTTCAATGGAGTTACAGTCACAAATCCAGCCTTAGATTGGATTATGCCCTGGCGATTGTTAGCCGCGCCGCACAATGGGGCAGATCCCATTTTTGAAAAACCGATCCCCGTTTTGGTTTGCCCAAGTTCCGAGCTAGGAACTCAGAGTCCTGATGCGTGGAATACCGCCACTCCAGACATTCGAGCCATCTACCAGGCCGCTCTGCACTATCGTGGTAATGGAGGTTCGTCAACGGTTGCTCTCGTTCAAGGAACACAGGGACGCCATCAATGGTTCAACAAATCTGGCGTCATGTATCCAGAAAGCAAAACTACGTTCGGTAGCATCACCGACGGATCGAGCAATACCATTCTCTTTGGCGAAACTTCGTCTGCGGTTGGGCGAGGACTCTTCTCTCGCAGCTGGGGGAGTATTCAACCGTGGACTTGGGGTTACTATTCCTATCCGCCAAGCGCTACGAAAGGTTGGTTGTTCATCGACCACAAGATCGTAACCTATCCGATCGGTTATACCGGAGCATTTTTCACCAACGAAACGCCGTTTACCAGTAACCATACTGGCGGTGCAATGTTTGCCCTTTGCGATGGCAGTGTACAATTCCTTTCCAAGACGATGCCGCTTCGTATGCTGCAAGATTTGTCAACCGTATCCGACGGAGCGGTTGTCAGCCTAGAGTAAAACGATTGTCCCCAATCGTTCATGCGCGCAGCCTAGAACGATTCTCGCAATCGTATTTACCAACATCCCAGAACGATTGAGACAATCTTGTCTCAATCGTTCTTACTTTCACCCGGGAACGATTGGAACCATCGTTCAACATGGAGAGTGTATGAAGAACAATATGATCGTCGGACTGTTTCTCGCAAGTGTTCTGTTCCTTGGTGGCTGTAGCGATTCGGGTTTAGTCAGCGTCAAGGGAACGGTGACATTCAACAAGAAGCCCGTTACTTCGGGGACGATTTCGTTCATATCGGACGACAATGCCACTGCTTATGGCAATCTCAAGGCAGACGGCAGTTACGAACTCATGACGGAAAGGCCCGGCGACGGTGCCAGACCTGGCTCCTACAAAGTCATCGTAGTTGCGATGCAAGACCAAGAGAATCTGCTGCCCGAGCAAAGGAGTCCGTTGCCTGCTCCGACAGTTCCATTTAAGTACACGAGTTTGGCTACTACCGACCTGACCGCCAAAGTCGAAAAGAAAGCTAACAAAATCGATTTCGATCTGACAGGCACGCTGGGGAAGTAAGATTCGTTTGGGCAATTCTAGGCGCATAAGGCGGTGAAAGTGGATCGAACAACACTGGTAGACGCGATCAAATCCGGTCCTATTCGGGTGCGGATGAACGATGGTAGCGAGTACATCATTCTTTCGCCAGAATTCTGTGTGGTGAGTGAAATAGCCGCTCATACGCTCTATAAAGACGACGAGGGAAAGTTGCGCCCGCGAACATTGGCACTTGTTTGCATGGTTTCGATCGAGCCGCTGGAATCACCCGCGAGAAAATAACAAAACGAGACGCGATTGCAAGTTACTTCACACTTCCAACTTCACACTTCCAACTTCCTTCCGTCTGGTACAATTAAGAACTTTGAATTCAGGCGTAACGAGTAATTGGGAGTGATTAGCAGCTATGCTCACGTTTGTTGGAAAAGGGACAGCTCAGACTTGCAACGGCGTAACGCGCCGTGACTTTCTGCAGGCTGGAACATTGGGCGCCGTTGGGCTGGGGCTTCCTCAATACTTGGCGGCCGCCGACGCGGGCAAAGTCGATCCGAGCAAATCCAAACGCTCGGCCATCATGATTTTCAATCTCGGTGCGCCCAGCCAGCTTGATACGTTCGACATGAAGCCTGACGCGCCTGCCGAAATTCGTGGGCCGTTCAATCCCATTGCTACGAACGCACCAGGAATTCAGCTTTCCGAGATTTTGCCCAAGCATGCCCTCATCGCGGACAAGTTCTCGATTGTGCGATCGTGCTTTCACCGTGGGGCCGCAGTTCACGATGCAGGTTGGCAAATCATGCAAACCGGTCGACAGTTTGCGGGTGGTGTCAACACACCGCATGTCGGGTCGGTCGCCAGCTACATGCTCGGTCGTCGGTCCGATCTGCCCCCGCACGTGGTGCTACCCGAGATCATGGGACGAGGCGGCGGAAATTTACCCAATGGGCAAGCGGGTGGTTTTCTGGGAAAAGAGCACGACCCATTTGCATTGATGGCAGATCCATCCAAAAAGGACTTCAAAGTCCCCGATTTGCTTCCACCCGATTCGATCGGTACAGCCCGCATTGATCGTCGACGTCGCATGCGCGATGTGGTCGATTCGACGGTCAGAAATTTCGAAGCGAGTGAATCGGCCAAGTTGATGGACGAGAATTTTCAGTCGGCTTATCGACTGATGACGAGCCCGGAAGCGAGAAACGCTTTTGACTTGAGCAAAGAACCTGAATCGGTGCGAGAACGCTACGGCATGCATCGGTTCGGGCAATGCTGTTTGCTCGCCCGCAGACTGATCGAAGCCGATGTACGGTTCGTTACCATCAATACTTTTCTGACCGTATTTGATGAAATCAGCTGGGATATCCATGGCAGCAAACCTTTCACATCGATCGAGGGGATGAAGAATGTGGTTGCTCCGATGTACGATCAAGGATATTCAGCGCTGATTGAGGATCTGTTTCAACGTGGAATGCTCGAGGAT
>JBEBHM010001245.1:0-1780 GCA_040080875.1 Pirellula sp. | reverse complement strand
AGCCATTTTTCTGGGCTCGGGCCTTGAATAGCTCTTCTTCGCCGCTTCGAACCGCTCGATCCTTCAGTTGACGCTCAACGATTTCTAAGCCTTCCGCGATCTCGTCTTCTTGCGTGCTTGCGCAATAGCGACCAAGAAGGAACTCGCAGACGTACGTTGGCACAGGGTACTGACGAGCAAATTTCCGTACCAAGTCCTTGCGCACGATGTAACCATCGAATGCGTCAGCGGCAATTCTGTCTAGCGCGTCAAACTCCATTGTCTACGACCTACTCCCCAACCGTGACTAAAACTTTTTCAATTACGTTTCCGCCTGCGTCGAGCAATACCAGCGAAGTGGCACTGCCCTCTCGACTCTCATCCTCTACGACGATTGCTACCGATCCGTCTTTTCCGATGGACCGAGGTTTGGCTAGGGTACTTGTTGGATCAGCAGGTTTATCGCGAAGATCAACTTTACACCCTTCGAAGTCTCCCGTCACCTTGATCTTGCATCGAAGTCCCGCCCATTTCACGTCTTCAATGTTCGCAAGCGAACTCGGCTCCCCGATCGCGCGAACACTTAGTTGCGGAACTACGCATTCCTGCACACTCAGTCCACCATGATTGTACTGCTGACCGGCGATGAAGGAGTCGATGCCACGTGGACATGCCACCTGGACCGCTTCATTCCAAAACCATTCGAAATGGGGCAAATCGACACTGGAAGACGCTTTAACTACTGCACAGCGCCCCCATCGCGTCTGAGTCAAGTATTTTGGCAAATCGCTTTTAGGTAGGCCTCCAGGCAAAAGCAGCCAACCATGATCTGTCACCAATCGAACTTCCCTCCATCCGGCAGCGACAAGAGCCTCGACCCTTTGAGTTAGAACGTGGATTAGCTCTCCTATCCGGCGAGCAAGTCCGATTCCTTCTTGATGGCCGGTCGAGTCTAAATTTCCAAACTCAGTCCATGCCTTATCACTGGGTTCGCCAGTATCGTTCCCGGCGAGAATCTGAAAACCGTCATTCTCCAATAGGCCACGAAACCGGTCGATCGTGAGATCCTTCCCAGTATCAGCTACGCATGGGCGAAATTCTTCACCAGCTACAGAACCGCTAATGCGATGAGCAACTGGTGATATACCCGGCTTCGCAGTAGGTGTTACCGAAGGCATCGCGACCAAGTGGTGTTCCATCGATACTTCACCGAACTTCGCTCGCAATGCCGCACGTAGTTTTTGTCCTACATCCATACGAAGTCCATCTACAAACATGACACAAGTAGAACTACTGACTTCTCCTAGCCTCGAATGTTTCCGACCAGGTATAGGATTCGACTTTGCTCGGTCCTGAAATAGCTCTGCTGCGTCACGAAGCCATGGAGCATACATATGTTGAATCACTCCGTTGATGGCATTTGAGTCGACGACGCTCGTGGCTGATGCCATCGCATCAAGTGCAGCGGCATCCGACCGCCATCCGCTATCGGCATAGAGTTTTGCCATATCGTTGATGTTAGCGGCGGTAAGTGGAGTCGCAGTAAGTTCTGAAAGAACTGCTAGGTGCTTCAGGGCAGCAGCGAGTGGTGCTTTCCCCAGTGAAGCCCACACCCATTCGCGACGAAAAAAATTATCCCGTTCAAGTTGGTGGATTAGCTCGCGGGCCTTTTCCAGATTTTTTTCGGGAATGGAAAGCAGAGCATCTCGAAGATTCGACTCCGCCGTTTCGTTGTCCTGTGGCCAAGACTCAACAAGCATTTTTGCAAATAGATCACCACTCTTACTGGACGGCTTTGCAC
>JBEBHM010000470.1:0-6890 GCA_040080875.1 Pirellula sp. | reverse complement strand
CCATTACGAAGGTTCGCTCACGTTGCCTCCAGATTTGCTCATCGCAGCGGGCATTGCTCCGTTTGAGGCGGTTCACGTCTGGAACGTCACTCGTGGAACGCGCCTTGAAACTTATGCGATTCTCGGAGAGCAAGGCTCCAATGATGTTTGTATCAACGGAGCTGCCGCCCATCTCGTTCGGCCCGGCGATACCATCATCGTGGCAACTTTCGGCTTTGAGCAGGAGTTGGGTTCGGAAATCAGAATTCCCGATCCTAGGGTCGTCTTCGTGGATGAAAATAATCGCATTACCTATACCGGCCGCGAAATTCCAGGTCCCCGACGTCGCGGCGCCAGCGATCCCACCGCCGATTCCTGTTGTTAGCCTCCAAACTCATTGCGACACTAGGACAGTAGTATGTTACAGCGTGTTCTCGAAAACGAAGTGGTGGAGGATCGCGACGAAGCCATCGAGTACGACTCCATGGATCACCAAGTCGTCAATCGAAACTTTGTCGCCGATTTGATTGCTGCCGGTCCTCTCGGCGAAGATTTGCTTGACCTCGGAACCGGTACGGCCTTGATTCCAATCGAACTTTGCCGACAGGACTCGCAAGTCCGGATCATGGCGTCCGATTTTTCTGGCGAGATGCTCGAATTGGCACGTTACCGATTGGAGGTCGAGGGATTCATGGAACGAGTCCAGCTTCATCATGGCGACGCCAAAAAACTCATTTTTCAAGCAAAGTATTTTGACACGGTCATGTCGAATTCTCTGGTGCATCATTTGCCAAGTCACGAAACATTCTTACCCGAGGTGTTGCGAGTTTTGCGTCCCAATGGACTCTTGTTCATCCGAGACTTATGTCGACCGAATAGCATGGACGAGCTTGAGTCGCTGGTGGCATTGCATGCAGCCACCGAATCGCCCTTTGGCCAACAAATGTTTCGTCAAAGTCTGCATGCGGCGCTGACGCTGGATGAGATCGCAGGGCTAGCCATCGACGCAGGGCTCACCGCTGAATGTGTCAGCATGACCAGCGATCGTCATTGGACGTTGGTCGCGCGAAAAATCGAAATACCCAACTAAAGAATTGTCGTACTCGTTGATGGAACAGAATTACTTGGATCTAATGCGCCGCGTGCTCCAAGACGGGGACGAAAAATCCGATCGGACGGGCACTGGAACGATCAGCTTGTTCGGAGCCCAGATGCGATTTGATTTGCGGCAGGGATTTCCGTTGTTAACCACCAAAAAACTGCATGTGCGCAGCATCCTTCACGAGCTGTTATGGTTTCTACGGGGTGAGACCAACATCCAATATCTCAAGGACAATCGCGTTTCGATCTGGGACGAATGGGCGGATGAGAATGGTGAGCTAGGGCCTGTTTATGGCAAACAATGGCGATCGTGGCAATGTGCCGATGGAAGCGTCGTCGATCAGATCGCGCAAGTGGAACGGCAGATTCGCGAGACGCCTGATTCTCGACGGTTGATCGTTTCTGCTTGGAATGTTGGCGACGTGCCCAAGATGGCGCTACCTCCGTGCCACTTGTTATTCCAGTTTTATGTCGCTCGGGGGCGTTTGAGTTGTCAACTGTATCAACGCAGCGCGGATTTGTTTTTGGGGGTTCCGTTCAACATTGCATCCTACGCGCTGCTGACAATCATGATGGCACGCACGACCGGTTTGACGCCGGGTGATTTCGTACACACGCTCGGGGACGTGCATCTGTATTCGAATCATATCGAACAGGCCAAGCGACAACTGGAGCGGGAACCGAGACCATTTCCAACCATGACGATTAGAACTCCGCGATCATCGGTCACAGAATTCGAGTTTGACGACTTCGAATTAAAGAGCTACGACCCGCATCCCGCTATTTCCGCCCCAGTCGCCATCTAGTACGACCGCGGAATTGTAGCGACTTTTGCTCCGCAAAATCGGCTGCCTACATCTAGCGGTAGCATGAATGCCGTCCTGCGTTGGAGTACTATGTAATCGCATTGATGGCGTCATCGGAACTACTCCAAGAGAATTACTAACAAGGCACGCAATGATCGAACGTCGAATTGTGATTATTCCATTCCTAGCAGGCAAACGCGATTCGCAAGGTGAACACGTAGAACCCAACATCCACAAGATCCTCGAAAAGTGGTTCGACCGTCATCCGGAGTTTCGCATATTGGAAGGATCTTTCAAATTGATACAGGCAAAATCACATCTTGACGACGGCACTCCGACAATTTTGGTTCGAGTAACGGCTGAGGAATGTCAAGCGTTGGCTGAGTATGACCATTGTCAAGACATCGACTTGTATCGAGAGTATTTGTTGGATGATCCTGACCAGCCTCAACAACGAATGGAAAAGATCTGGGTCGATCAATGCGAGGCGACACGCGATATTGAATTCGAGTTCGGTGTCGAAAAGGCGATTGCGTATCTCGTTGGGGAAAAATTTCTACGTTACATCGAAGCCGCAGAAACAAATCGAGAGTTTCGAAACGAATTAAGTTTATTCGCAGACGAGATCAAAAGCATATTCGAGCAATGGCAGCTCAAGGACTTCTTCGATTCTCCGCTTAGGTTTGGGGCACTGGGATACGCAACGGACGAAGCAACATATGAAGCGCTTCGGGCGCCCATGGACAAGTCCGAATTGATTCGAGAAGACACACGCAATCTGCTGCTCCTCGAAGCCGCCCGCGAACTGCTTTTGGAGGAATGAAGCCGAGCACGAAGTTCTCGGTGAACAACTCGACAAAACGTCGAATTGCATCGGGGCCAGCATCATTAGGTCATCAGCCCAGAGATCAAGGAGGCCGTCTCACTTTCGTCTCAAATCATTCGATGGCTTTGTGATGAGCCTGAGGCGCTAGCGCGCTAGCCGAGCTTTATGATCGATCGGCTAGCGCCTCAGGCTCAATTAAGCGAATGATGTGTAATATCGGAAAGCGAGACGGCCTCCAAGCTTGTCGGTGACCACGGTCAAAGCCACAAACGTATCAACAATCACCGAAAAACTGGGCATCTCGTTCGCCTGTTTCGACCATCGATTCGATCCGCTTGAGGATCAGCCGTCGCCAAGTCGCTTCTTAAGTTGCTCTATTTCCAACAACAGTTCTAGTTTCTCGGCTTCAACTCGCTCTTTGGCGGCACGCTCTGCCTCCTTGGCAGTTCGTTCCCATTCAGCTTCATCGACTGCAAGCTCGCCCGTCTGAAGATCGAACAATTCGAGCTCCTTACCGACCAATCGTAGCCCAAGTCCCAGCGTCTCACATCGCAGGACACCGTCCATCGGAGCGATCTGCGTTAGCCAACCATCGACCAATCGAAATCCTTGAAGGCCGGCATCCAAATAGTCGCACGTCGGATCGTAGATAAAATACTCCTTAACCCCCATCTGTTCGTAGATTACCGGTTTCTTTACCGTATCAACGCGACGCGAACTATGCGACGTGACTTCGAAAACCACGTCAGGTACCCGCTTCTCCTCCCATGTCTTAAAAATCCGGCGTCGACCTGGATAGCAATCAAGCACGATGAAATCATCTGGTACAACGAATTTCGATGGTGAGCCCTCTTCGTAATAAACCAGCAAGTCACTAGCGATGTAGACTTGTTGGCCGCGATACCGATGTCGCAAAACTTCTAGGATGCGAAACATCCAGTCCCGATGTAGATCCGTTTCTCCCATAGGTTCGCCATCAGACTCTGGATACTCGATCGATTCTGAAATGGATGCAATGCTCATCGTGACTTAGCTCTCTGTCTAAAAACTGCCATCAACGTATTTTTGTTGGCGCCCGATGAAAAAGCAATAGTACGAGTGGTGGTGAAGCTATGTCACTGCATTGGCAATTTTGGAATCGAGGGGCATCCAACGATTGACCCTCGATCCCACGATGCGAACGTACCTATGCGGCTCTCCCATTCTCCAATATCACAAATCACTCGCTGAATTGAGCCTGACGCTAGCCGATCGATTACGAAACTCGGCTAGCGCATCAGGCTCAGGTCAAAGCCGACGAAAGACTTGCGACTTGAGTGGAAAGAACTCCTACACGACGCGGGCTTCGACAATTTCGTTGGTCGACTCTTGGACGTCAAACGCTGGCTTACCGCCACGCGATACAAAGATATCATGCAGCTGCGCAACCATATCTGCCATCGTTAGGAATATCATCGGATAAGCGAGGAGCAGTCCAACACAAAAAGCCAATGTCCCCAAGGTGACATAGACCATGCTCAGCAGCCAAAAGACGATCGCCACCATGATGGTCGTCAATCCCATTTTGCTTACGTAAGACGAAATCCAACCCAGATCGGCGCCCTTCATGAAGTCATTGCCTAGTGCCGAATGCATCATGGATGCAGACATCGCCAACATGCAAGCAGCCGCCAAAACGATAGCGGTCGCACCCCCAACAATCGCGACGATGATCGCCGAGGTTTGCTGCTGATTCTCAGCCAACATATTGCCAATTCCAACCGTTGTCAAAACCGGTACGCCGATCAAAATCATCATGGGTATGGTCCAAATCATGTTCCACAAAAACGGCCACAACCCACGCAACAAGTAGTCCGTCAACCGGTTGATATCAAAGTCGGGCCACTCTTCGCTCTTGCCACCACTCCTAGCCTTGGCAACTTCGGCAAGATACCCGTTGGCTACCAGATTACCAACGACAATGATTGAAAAGAGCATGCACAACAGCATCCAAACGCAATTCATGATCCAATTGGGACTTTTGAAAGGAGACGTTATCAAGCGATGGATGTCGAATCTCGAGATCGGCTGGAAATGGCCCTCCGGATACATCGACGTTCGCACGTTCGAATACGATCCTGCGTTCGGAGCTGCAAAGGGGTCTAGCTGGGACATGGTGTTCCAAATTAGTTAGTGAAAAAACTGTCTATTCGTCAGATTCGGTGCATTCGTCCAACAGAGAAAAAATGCTTTGCCACGGCCGCGAACTGCTACTGCTCAGCGAAATGGCACATGATCTTGCATTCGTATAACCTGTGTCGGAATTGGTTTTTGCCATATGATCGCCCACGGTTTGTGTCGCGGAGAGCGCAAGTCCTGGCAATTCAAATCCCCGGTCGCCCCCCATCCCGCAACATTTTCCTTCGTGCGGAATGTGGACGTTCTCGGCACATGCTTGGGCAACGCGAAGCAAGGGAATGTCCCAGCCATACTTGTGGTTGGAACAGACCGAATGCACCGAAACATTGCCTTTGCGGCGTTCGATCCTCAATTTTGGCAAAATTCGCTCGGCAAATTCCGCAGAATCCAGAATCGCCATTTTTGATAGCCGCTCTCGTCGGACTTGGTCCAAGTACGGCATCCCAGACTTGAGAAACGCAGTGCACGAGCCAAGGTCCAGCACCACCGGCCGCTCCCCATGACGGCTCCATTCCCAAAGTGAATCAAGCAGCTCTTCCTGCTTTCCGATCGCAACCTTCAAATAGCCTTTGGATGAGAACGCTTGTCCACAACACTTGCCTGGCGACCCTTTTGGAATGTGGATCGCAACTTCCGCTCTCGCCGAAACGCGAACCAACACATCCGCCGTGCCTCCCATCATTCGAGACATGCACGTTGGCCAATAAATATACTCTGCGGACTCGTAGTCGCTGAGCAACGACTTGTCTACGTTTCCGACATCGCTTGACAAGCTTGCGTGCCACTGAGGAAAGCCATGAACGAGCACCGCACCGAACTGAGTGACACGCCTCATGTTGGCCGCTCCCAAAATTGCGTTTCCCACTCGGCCAGCCAACAGGCTCCAGCCGACAACTCTTTCCGCCGTCGAAAAATTTCTACTCAAAAACGATGCGATCGATGAGTCGACGCTCCCGACCGATGTCGCTCTTAGTTGTTTGATGAGATCACCGGTATTGATGGCAACGGGACAATCCAGCGCGCACAATCCGTCGGTTGCGCACGATTGCTTACCCGCAAACTCATATTCTCGATCCAACTGTTTTGCCAGCTCCGTCTTGCCGGCTGCAAGCATGCGTTGCCGAGCGCGCCGCAATACGATGCGTTGCCTCGGTGACAATGTAAAGTCGCGGCTTGGACATCGCGGTTCACACGCTCCACATTCAACACACTTGTCGACTACGTCTTCGACGATGGGCAAGTCTTTGATGTTTTCGATATGCAGTTTGGGTTTGTTGGTCAGAATCACATCTGGGTTTAGCAATCCGTTAGGATCAACGGCTTGTTTAAGTCGCCGCATAATACCGACCGCTTCACTGCCCCATTCGGTTTCGACAAACGGTGCCATGTTTCGCCCCGTTCCATGCTCGGCCTTGAGGGCACCATCGAACCGATGCACAACCAAATCGACCATATCGTCGATAAAGCGTGCATATTTCTCCGTGTCGTGACTGGTGGCCATCGGCTGCGAGATGACGAAATGCAAGTTTCCGTCCCGTGCGTGCCCGAAAATAATTCCATTGGCATAGCGATGTTTTTCAAAGAGAGTCTGAAGCTCGCCGACGGCAGCCCCTAGTCTCTCAAGCGGGAACGTCACATCCTCCAGGATGGCTGCTTCGCCTTTGCCACGCACAGCAGCAACCGCAGGATACATTCCCTTGCGCAACTTCCAAAGGTTTGCCTGCTGCTTCTTGTCGCGAGTGAATTCAATTCGTCCCAACGATCGCGCTCTGGGTTCGCACTGAGTTCGAAAATCAGCAAGCTTGGACTCAAGCGAGCCTATGTCAGCCGCCTGAAATTCAAACAGCAACCCCATGAGCTGACTGTGCTGATTGAGTTGCTCCGGCAATTCGGCAGGCGCTCCCTCAAGGTTCCGAATCGACTCCATCGACGCCCGGTCCATAAATTCGACCGCATCGCATTGGATATCGATAAGCTGCGGAATGATCTCACACGCTGTT
>JBEBHM010001244.1:0-1785 GCA_040080875.1 Pirellula sp. | reverse complement strand
ATGACGTAATGAAGTTGGATCTGCCTTATGCGGATATAGCAACACTTAAAGAACGTACCGAAGGGTGGATCACCGGATTGCACCTTTCTGCTTTGAGTTTGCAGGGACGAGAAGATAAATCGAGATTTATCAAAGATTTTGCCGGGGATAATCGCCTTATTTTAGATTATCTGCTTGAGGAAGTCTTAGATCTTCAGTCAGAACAGGTGCAGAACTTTCTTCTACGAACCTCAGTTCTCACCCGTTTGAACGGGAACCTCTGCAACGCTCTAACGGGCGATAACAGCGGGCACCAAACTCTCGAGTATCTCAACCGTTCGAATCTGTTTCTGATCCCGCTCGACGATAGAGACAATTGGTTTCGTTACCATCATCTATTCACCGATCTCTTACGTTTCAAGCTCACACAACAAAAGCCCGAAGAGTTCACCAAACTTCAAGTGGCGGCAAGCCAGTGGTGCGAAGAAAATGGGTTGGTTGAAGAAGCTATCAACTACGCCCTCGGGGCGAAGGATTGGGAACGAGCTCTGGATCTGATCGAACCGATCGTCGTCGAATCCTCAGGTCTCAAGAATCTCCCACTGGGCGAACAGAGAATGGTGCAGATTCCCGACGAATTTATATCAAAACGACCTCTCTTATGTGCATGGAACGGGAGCGCGTTCATGTATATGAGTAGGGTCGCCCTGTCGGAAAAATATGTATCGTTTGCCGAATTGGCTACGGGAATTCCCGAGGAGAATTTTGTTCAGACGCTAGCCGCGAGCCTCAGAGCATTGCTGGCGATGGGTGCTGGCGACCAACAAACATTAGAGCAATATAGCCGGAAAACCGTTGACCTTGCGAGACCCGAAGAGCCGCTTTCGCATATTCAGGCGCTCCACATGCATTCATACAGCCTGTACAGGGCGGGTGAGATGCGGAAAGGTGAGGCTGCTCTGCTCGAAGCAATTCCGCTGGCAAAAGAATTAAATTATCCGGTTTTCGTTTTGTGGGCGCTGGACTTTGTCGGCTTGATGCAAATCGCGATGGGCAAACTGTCTGAAGCTGCCGGTACGGCTCGGAAAATGGTGCAATACGAAAAACGCGATTTCCCTGAACAATTGCTTTCCGGCTATGCAATGCTCGCCAAACTAGAACATGAATGGAATAACCCCGAAAAATCGAAAGAATATCTAGAAATGTCGCTAACAATCCACCATGAGCTGGGCGATAAATGCTATTGGGTTAAAATCTTCGAAACCTTGCAGTTTCTTGGACCTTTAGTATGGTTTCACGAGGATAAAGAAGCGGCATTGGAAATGATCGATTTTGAGATCGCGCGGCTAGATTCCTACAGCAACCAAACCGGAGTCGCTCAAGCAAGGGCACTAAAGGCTGGGCTGCAATTGCGACAGGGCGACTTTGAGGCGGTAAGACGGTGGGCGGACTCGTGCGGTCTCAGTCCGACTGGCCGACCGAACTACGAGAACGAACTGCCTTACATTACTCTTGCACGTTGGATGACGGCAACGGGTAAGGCCGAACAATCCCTTCAACTTCTTTCACGTTTACAACAGTCTGCTAAAGAAGGTTCGCGCGGTGGCATCGTCTTCGAAGTTCTGATCCTGACATCGCTTGCCCAGGACGCCCGTGGCAATGAAGAGGCGGCGGTTGAGATTCTTGCGAAAGCGTTGAAGCTTGGCGAACTGGAGAATCACATCCGTAGCTTTGTTGATGAAGGTGAGCCAAAATTTTATCGACTTCGGCGCGCGCTTATCAACTTGGGTGGCGACTACACACTTT
>JBEBHM010001243.1:0-1786 GCA_040080875.1 Pirellula sp. | reverse complement strand
CTCTTTTTATTGAAACGGTACCGGACACCTTTTCCTTTTTCAATGCCGGGAATATTGCCATTGCCCGAACGATTGCCATTGAACCGCGCAGTGGGTGGCACTTTGCGAAGCACTTCTAATTCAGCCGGTTGCAGCTTTCGAACTTCAAACTTCACAATTCACACTTCAACCGCTTCTCCAGAATTTCGATAATTCGGCCAACCCACCGAAAAAGTACCCTAAATCCCTACCGTCACAATTCGGCCAAAAATGCGACCACAATTCGGCCCGTAACACCTAAAAGAACTGACGCCAACCGAAGGGGCCCAACCGAAGTCGTTGCGATGAACGAGTCAATTCTCCGTTTTCAATCTCGGCAACAACTGTTCCTCGGTAGCCTGGTTCGAAGTAGCAATCGATACTATGACGCTTCGTCGTTCCGTCCGAGATGCGATATGATATCTCGACATGTGATGCGCTCGTTGGTCTGACCGTACATCCCAAACGCGAACCACTCGCAATATCACCAAGTCGATATGTTTGGCCGGTAACATGCACTTGTAAATCAAGTAGTGGTGAAGTGCTCGTGTTGTTAATTGTTACGGTCACGTCAGCAGTTAGCCAACGAAATGCGCTCATTAAAATTGCGACATAAATCGTTGTGCGGATCAGCGATTTCAGAGTGAAGCGTGCTGTCAAATGTACTCGCGGTCTTTCGTTATTGTCTGGCTGTTCCATCAGAATCGTTCCCGGAGTATTCGCTACATAAGTGTCCTGAAGCACGCACCCAATCACTACAGTCGCCGCCGTACTGTTTTTTAATTGTTTTGAATCATGGTCGACGATTACTTCCGCTCTGAGAAGGCAGATGTTTAATACGGCAAAATGCAATGGAGTAGGCATCAAAGACCGTACGCCACTCGACTAAATTGACGGCACAAGCGGCGGTCCACTTTCTGGAAGTGGAGGTAATGGAGACGTTGGCACCGAGTTATCTGCCCCCATGGGACATCGATCGCTAGTCTGAAGTTCCCCTCGTTGAACCAATTCCATACACGTTTCAGAACACGGGCGAGAATCTCGCGAAGCATCTCTACCTTTCGCGTTGTTGAAAAGATCCATACAAATTTCTCCAGGTGGGTTTCCTCCACAATCCTCATGAACATCCGCCACGCATTTTGCATCTTCCATGCTTAAGCCAAAGTCCTTAGACATACTGCAATTCCAAATGCAATGTCTCAAAGCATCACGTTGATCGTTGTGACCGACACCAGGAAGTCCAGATACACCCACTTCATATTCAGCAACATCTGCATGTATAGATCCGCCAAGACAAACCCAAGGGCCACAGCGCAAACCACACGTTACGATTTCGCCGCACCGACATCCCGCCAATCCAGAATAGTCGAGTGAATTGAGCAAATGTCCGCCAAACGACTCGTATAAGTTGAACGGACTACCCTTAAACCCGATAGGGTCTCTGGTGAGGAACCGGCCGGTTAGGCCGCTCATCCATCTTGCTCGGAAATGGTACAGGCCAAGCGTGCCGTCCCATTCTCTGCCTGTATAGGTGTAGCGATTTGAAATGGATGAACTTGAGATCACTGAACCGGAAGCGTCGAGGATTGTGGGCTCGCCGTAGGTTTGGTAGGCGTAACGTTCGACTACCGCGGCGCTCGAGTTGGTGATGGCGTTGATGCTGTATTGTTGGTTGCTGAGGAACTCGCAAGACGTGCTGACTACGTGTGTTTCTCGATCTCTATGAGTTTCAACGGTGCAACTGCTCGTTTTGCCTCGCATTGCCATT
>JBEBHM010001242.1:0-1787 GCA_040080875.1 Pirellula sp. | reverse complement strand
ATTCTGTTCTCTCTACGCAACCGCGGAATCGTCCTCATTGCCGCTTTGGTCGCAGTCCTCTTCGGTATCTCGCTACTGCGTGAAATGCCTGTCGATGTCTTTCCGGATTTCAATCGACCAACAGTCACCATTATGACTGAAGCCGCTGGCTTAGCACCGGAGGAAGTAGAGGTCTTGGTTACTCGACCGATTGAACTATTGCTCAATGGAGCAACAGGCGTTAAGCGTGTTCGCTCCTCGTCAGCGATTGGCCTGTCTATCGTGTGGGTCGAGTTCGACTGGGGGACAGACATCTTTGTTGATCGACAAATCGTTGCTGAAAAATTGCAGCTTGCTCAGTCGCGGTTGCCGGCGAACTCCAATCCGGTCATGGCACCGATCTCTTCCATCATGGGGGAGATCATGTTGCTCGCGTTGCGTAGCGATGCTGTGTTTGGAACTACCGAAGAAGCCGAAGCGAAAGCTATGGAATTACGGACACTGGGTGAATTCAACGTACGCAACCGGCTATTGGCAATTGAGGGGGTGTCACAAGTAACGGTGATGGGAGGCACACTCAAACAATATCAGATTACAACTTCGCCGTCCCGACTAGCTGCCCAAAACGTAACTCTTCAGCAGTTGACCGATGCCGCCTCGCGAGCCAACGTTCTGGCGGGCGGAGGTGTCATGAGTCGCGGCGAAAAGGAGTCTCTGATTCGCATACAGGGCCAATCGCTAACGCTCGAAGAGATTGGCGCAACTCCTATCCTTTGGAGAGAGCCAACGGCTGTACTTATTCGCGATGTGGCAGACATTCGATTCGGTGGTCCGATCAAACGGGGTGACGGTTCAGCCGTCGTTAAACTTGATCCCGATATCGACTTCGCTGTTAACCATCCTGCAGAGTATGCGATTCCCAAGTCCACCGTGTCCGATGCAAGTCTTGATGATTCCAGGGAATCCAATACGGATTTTGGGTATCGCGGCGGGACAGCCGTCATGCTGACCGTTCAAAAACAACCTGCCGCCGACACGATCCTTTTGGATAAGCGAATCGCGGAAGTTATCAAGTCGTTGCAATTGGAGCTTCCTGAGGATGTTCGAATCGAGGATCAAATCTTTCGACAAGCTCAATTTATCGAAGCGGCAGTCAACAATGTCACGGAGGCGGTACGGGACGGAGCGATCTGGGTCGTTGTCGTCTTATTTCTATTGATGGGGAATTTTCGAACGAGCATTAGTTCGCTAACCTCCATGCCGTTATCGATATTACTAACAGTGATCGTTTTCTATTTATTGGGCATAGCCATCAACACAATGACGTTGGGTGGAATCGCAATAGCGATTGGCGACCTCGTCGATGATTCGATTGTCGATATCGAGAATATCTTTCGACGACTTAAAGAGAATCATCAACTGTCAATCGACCAACGAAAGGATTCACTAACGATTATCTATCAAGCCTCGAGTGAGGTTCGCAACTCGATCGTCTACGCTACCTTAATCGTTGTTTTGGTAGTATGCCCTCTGTTTATGATGTTCGGTCTCGAAGGTAGGCTATTTGCACCGCTAGGTATTGCCTACATCGTTTCTTTAGGCTGCTCACTCCTAGTATCGCTTACGTTCACACCGGTGTTGGCAAGTTTTTTGCTGCCAAATGCACTGTTCCTGAAAGACAAACGTGAACCAGCCATTTTGTGTCTATTAAAAGCAATCGACGAGCGGATTTTGCGTTGGACGTTGCGTCGATCAACTTTTGTGCTTTCTGTCGTCGGGCTGGTCGTGCTACTGACCTGCATGACGAT
>JBEBHM010000022.1:0-24768 GCA_040080875.1 Pirellula sp. | reverse complement strand
CGCAAGGTGGCAGCACTTTGCGATTTTTTCAGTGTGCGAACCGCTTGGCATGGGCCAGGCGATGTCTCCCCAGTTGGTCATGCATGCAACGTTCACCTTGACCTTGCGATACCGAACTTTGGGGTGCAAGAAGCGAGAGAGTTTTCGCAAGCGGAAAAAGACGTCTTTCCGGGGTGCCCCGTATTGGAGAACGGCTATTATTGGGCAAATGATCTGCCTGGATGGGGAATGGAAATTGATGAGAAGCTGGCTGCTAAGTTCCCGATCACGGATGATCCTCCTTTTGATATGAGTTGGGGCAATCTTCGTCGCCAAGATGGAGCCATAACCAAACCCTAAACTCTGAACTTGTTTTAGCACAGATGGCAAAGCCGGTGCACAGATGGAGAACTCGTTCGCACAATCATCAATCATCAATCAAAAATCCCTGAACCCTCAACAAATACCGCAATGAATAAATTCGCGATCCATTCCATACCGTTATTGGTTGTTGTATGCGCTATCTGCGGAGAGGGGCGAAGCAGGGCTCACGATCCTCCCACGGATCGGCGCGCCTTGGGGGCCATCATGCTCCGATTTTCAAACGACGGAGAGTCGATCGCTTGTTCGTACCATGGTGCCATTTGGAAACTATCTCGAACCCAAGGTACGATGACACGCCTTTCCAAAACAGGTCGTGAGTTCGATATCGAACCAACTTGGTCACACGACGGGACGAAGATCGCCATGATTCGTTCCACCAATTTTCAAACTGGACCTTTGGGATTGATCGACTCACAAACAGGCCGTTCGATTCCACTTCCGACCGAAGTGATCGCGAGTAGCAAACTGCATTTCGACGAGACCGACCAGAAAGTACTCGGAGTATTCAAACAAAACAACGAGCAGCCGAGGCTATCGTGGTACGACATTGCAAGCGGGCAAATCACTTTGGCTGTCGACGAAACCGCTTGGCCTCCTAATTTCACCGATGTGCTCAACTACCGTCGATTTATTTACGCGGCCTCGCACGATGGCAATTCGATGGCTGTCGTGGCTCCCGCAGATGTGCCGGGTGAGCAGTCTGGAAATCAAGGGCCGCAATGCAACGTTTGGCGAGTCTCGCTCCAAGGCAAAGCACCAGAAAAATTATTCTCATGGCCCGCTCGCATCCACGAACTGTGCTGGACCAAAGACGATGGCTCATTCATCGTTGCGACCGAACGCGGTGGTGTGCATCATGATTTATGGGAGATTCCCGTCGGGTCACTCGATCTCGCTCGCAAATGGACGTTTGCTCAAGCCGACGAGAGCAGCCCGGACGCAACCGCAGATGGTCGATGGTTGTGCTAGTGGCTAATATGATGGTGGCCAATTCCGATGGGGACGGAGTTTACGACCGCGAGTTTTTTCTCGGTCATATCGACCCACACTCGTCCCCCGAGTCCATTTTGTATTGGAACCAAGAGTTTCGGAGCACAATCTGGGGGCACATGACCCTGCTCAATTTGAAGCATCTGGTGGAACCGATTTTTACGGGGTTCAAGCACACGACCCACCCGCACGATCATCCAATGAATGCTGATATCGCCGATCACGTTCACGATCAACAAGGACACGTGAACTACACACATCCAGCCCACAATCAGCGAGACCCGTATGCCGGTGCCTACACGGCCAAGGAATTGCCGATCGACGTCGCCCTAGGAAAAGTGGACTCGATCGATGTCATGTCGAATCAAAACGCCAACATGGAAGTTTGGTACCGGCTCCTCAACTGTGGCCTGCGTCTACCAGCGTCGGCTGGCACAGATTGCTTCCTCAACCGCATTCCGAGCACGTTGCCGGGTGCGGTTCGTGTTTACGTACACTGTCCGAATGAGATCTCGTATGCATCGTGGGTCAGGAATTTGCAGGCTGGCCGAACGTTTGTAACGAACGGCCCCATGCTTCGACTGACCGTGAACGGCCAAGAACCGGGATCGGAAATCAAACTCCAGGCCCCAGCCGCATTGTCGATCGTGGCTTCTGTCGTCTCTCGATCGCCCATCGACTCCGTGGAACTAGTGGTCAATGGTCGTCCTGAAAACCTGCTATCCACTGCAGAAACGGCGCAATCGACGCAGAACGGCAAGTCGATCCGAGTCGAGCACCAAGTGAAGTTGATCGCCAGCAGTTGGGTTGCGATCCGGGTCAAGAACAATGCTGGCGCGTTTGCCCATACCAGACCGGTGTATGTCTATGTTGCGGACAATCCGATTCATTCGTCGGAGGACGCAGCATACTTCCTCGCATGGATCGATCGATTGCGGGGTGATGTTCGCAAACGCAATCAGTTGCCGCCACGCTTCGTCCTACCTGTGGAAGAGCAGCTCGCCAAAGCGGCCGAATACTATCGACGTCAAACAGACAACAAACCAAAATAATAACACAGTTGCACGATTCTCCGAATCGTGACTTCCATTCACTGTGACTCCTGAGATACGTGGCTACGACTTGCTCCTAATTGAACGACGACGGAGTCAGTCTTCCGTCTTCTATCACTAGCGTCTCCGAGATACGCGGCTACATGGTACTCAGCGTCTCGGAGATACGCTGCTACATTTTGCTCAGCGTCTCGGAGATACGCTGCTACGACTATTGAACGACGATGAGCCAGTCTTCGGAGCTATCCTCAGGTGGCTCACCCAGTGAGACTTTCGAACCGGCTGAAACGGATGCGACATTTCCCTTGCTCAAATCTCCGCCCTGCCGGGGATTGAACCAGCGGACCGAGAACTGGCCCGAAGCGTTGCTGAGATCAAGCTCCGTGCTGCCTCCGTTGGGCAAGTAGACCAGATACAAAGAGCCGGGTTTTGCGAAACAGAACTTTGAATTGTCGTTGCTTGGGTTGCCAACGAGCAGATCTGCATTTTCCATTTCCTGAATAGGAATCTTGTTTTGAACAAAGAAGTCGAGAGCGATTCGGCAGTAGTCCCAACTCTTGTCCCGGCTTCGAAAGTCTTCGCACACCAAGTCATTTTGTGGGTGCTTGTACCCAAAGTAATACTCAACGCCAGCTCCCCCAGCCATCAAGGTGCCCCACAAACAAAGTTTACGAACATCATGCATTGAGTATTTCTTGCCATTCTGCGTAGCTAAGCCTTCATTGCCACGATAACCAGGATCCACGGGGACTCCATCGCTGGCAGGGTTCTGTTCGTCGTTGGCAATCACCCAATGGCGGCCCGCTTTAGCGCTTTCATTGATCCAGAGCAGCGTGCGCTGGTGTGCATTGCTCCAGGAGTTCTGCAGCGAAAGCCCCGTGAGCAATGAGCGATCCCCAAGCAACGGGCGGTAGACTTTGTCTTGAGCGTTGGGAAAAGTATGAAGGACGATGTTATGTTGGTAGGGGTCATTGTCGTGCAAGTACTTGACCATGTCGCAGATCTCTTGCGTACTCTGCGTGTTTTCTTCGCCGATGTTCCAATTGAGTGCTAGGTTGTGAGCGAATCGAGCGATCAGCTCTCTGCAATAGAGCTTGCGTTCGAGTCCGAGCTTGCCTCCATCCAGTGATTCTGGAATGTTTCCTGCCGTGAGTTGATCGCCGCGGCGGTTATCATCCATTTCGTTTTCCTGAAGTTTGAAATGGAGATAAAGTCCTTTGTTGGTCGCGTGATCGAAGATCGCCCCCCACTGATCGAGTTTGGAGCAATCCCAATGCATCTTGTCGTCGCGATCAACAAACGGCCAAACGTTGTCTCCATCGCCCGCAGCGTTGTATGTCAGGAACGAAAATGCATTCAGTCCCTTCGCCGCAAGATAGTTGAGAGATCCAACGAGTCCCTTTCCTTTTCCGTTTTGCCAAGTGGGATCTCCGGCATTCCAGTCTTTGATGTGATCAGCAAATTTCTTGTTGGGTACGTTGATCTTTCGAGATACCGTGTTATCAAAGTCAGCATATCCAAGCAACGTTTCCGGCGCATCCGGCCCAGCTTTGAGAAAGTACTGGCGGTTGCCTGCAAATTGTAGATACCTTTTGCCAACGTACTCGAGTCTGCCTTGTCCTCGAAAGTCTCGTCCCGTTTTGTCCGTCGGGCCGATCCGGAATGTCCCGTTGGCGTTATCAAATGCCGAGAACGACACCCCATTTTCTCCCAACGCGGAATTCTTGCCTTGTCGAAACGAGACTTTGTAATTCCAGCCCCCAGCCTTGTCTGGAGATAGATGCGCTCGCCATTTGGTTCCTGACTGAGCAGAACTGTTCGCGGCTTCTCCGTCGGCTGCGAAGTAGCCTGGCACCTGATACTTGGGCGTCCCACTCTCATGCACAAAGGTCACATCCATAGCCAAATCGGTGAATGGATTCGGGTCGTTATCCATTTCATTTGCGAAGGGGCCATCGAGGGTTAATGTCACTTTATGCCACTGCTTGAGTTCGCCCGAGATTGTCACGGTACCAATTCCATCCGGTTTCCTTGGGAGAACCAACGGATCGTTGCTTCGGTTCTTGGTGGCAGCGGAGTTGAGTCCTGCCAACATTTTTTCCGTCGCCTTCTTCGTTGCCTCATCGGCGGGCAAAAACTCAAGGCATGCAATGCAAGCTCGACTAAACTCTTTGCCACCTTTGGAAGCGACTTGAGAGCTTAGTGTAAGGACATCTCCTGTATTCAACTCGATGTTCTTCCATGTAGTTGAATATTGGGGTCCGACTTCGAATGTCTGTGTGCTTAAGGGGCAAGTAAACTGGCCGATATTTACGTCATTGGCAGAAACTTGATAAGTCGATTGGCCACTGTTCTCTCCGACTGCCTGCAGCGTCACATCGTATCGACCCGAGGGATACGGAAATGCCGCTTGTACTTTCCCATCTTTATTCTTGACAGGATCGATAGCTAGCCAGTTGTTAGAATCCAAATAGAATCCTGTGTCCTGCAGTGCAAACTGTGGAGCACGCAATATCAATCGATTGTCATTCGTTTGCGGTGCCGTTGTTTGCTGTGCCGTTGTTTGCTCTGATGTTATGGCAACTAAAGGAAAAGACTCGGGTGGTTTGCCTTGAAAGGCAATGGTTGCAGGCCCAGTTCCGTCTGGCCTAACGAATTCTTTGTTGGTAGTCATTAGCCATCGGTCGAATTCGAATCCATCCTCTCGCATCGAGAATTGAATTTCGTGAATGCCAATGCTTGGAATGTCGAGAAAAATTTTGTAAGGCTCGCCGCAATGTTCTTTCTCAGTTCGCTGTTTGCTATCCCACCGCCAGTTATTCTTGCCATCGCACCATTGGAGCCTACGGCCACTTTCCGGCCATTGTCCGTCTATTCCAACATGTAAACTATTGTCTTCTGCGCCAGTGCTGTATGCACGTGCCCATACATAGTATCGACCGGGGGTGCTGAAATGGACTCGATAGATTAAGACCGCCATCTTGCCGGGTTCATCAGAAAAATTGGTCCCCTTGATCAACGGGTCTTTGTCGCTGCGTCGCGTATCTGGCAAGACTTCGACATAAGCACCACCGGAAGCGCCGGCAACGTGGGGCGGATCGCCATCAGGAAGGATGGACGGATCATTCTTGGAAGAGACGACATGAAAAGCCCGAGCATCGTGATACTGCTGTCGGATGAAGTGCTCGGCTTCGACCGCGACAACGCCGTTCTGTTCAGCAAATACCAAGTCGCTTTTTGCAGTCGGGGCAGTGGCATCCTGCGCTTCAACACGAACAGAATTCGCCCACCATGAGCAATCGACGAAAAGGAACCCGAGAATGGCAATCCCTGTCCAATACCGGTTGAGCATGCTAGGAATAAATTTCGGATTAGAGATCATAGGTGTTTCAATTCGGTTTTCGTTGAATCTGCTGTTCGCATAATCTGGCAGCAATCGTTCTGGCGACGTCCATGGTTGTTGCAGTTCCGCCCTGGTCGGCTGTGCGTACGCTTCCATCAGACAAGCATACTGAAACGGTAGACTCGATAAGCTCGGCAGCGGTTCGGGCTAAGGAGTCGTTGTGACGGTCCGCCAACCAATCGAGCATCATGGCTGCAGACAATATCGTACCGATTGGATTGGCAACGTTTTGACCAGCCAACTGAGGAGCCGTGCCGTGCGATGGCTGAAAGAGCCCGTGGTCATTTCCTATCTCTGCTGACGGAGCAAGTCCCAGTCCACCGACGATCGCAGCTCCTAGATCCGACAGGATGTCGCCGAACTGGTTCTCCATCACTAGCACGTCCCAATGGCTAGGAGAGGTAACCATATGCAGGCTCATCGCATCGACATAGACCGCATCGGCTTCGACGTCCGGGTAGCTGCTTGCAACTTCGAAAAACACTTTCCGGAAGAAAGCGAAACTCCGGAAGACGTTGGCTTTGTCGACACAAGTCACTTTTCGTTTTCCATCGATTGGACGACCCTTGCGTTTCTGGGCGAGTCGAAACGCAAAATCCACGATTCGTTCAGTTCCTTCGCGAGTAATCACCAGCGTGTCGGTGGCCACGATATCGTTTAACTGACAACCACCTCCAAACGAAGCAAACAATCCCTCGAGGTTTTCTCTGAGGATTACCATGTCGATACCTGCCTCGCCGGTGTTAAGCGGCGATTTAACACCCGAATAGAGCTTCACAGGTCGAACGGCCGCGTAAAGCCCCATAGCTCGGCGCAATCCCATCATCATATCAGGCTGCACCTCTGTACCGTCGGGTTTTCGGACATCAGGCAATCCAATCGCTGCCAGCAATACAGCGTCCGCTTTCAAACAATCGCTCAAGACTTGCTCGGTGATGGCGACGCCATGTGTCCGGAAGTGCTCAGCTCCGGCTTCGTGACAACGAATCGTGAGCCTAAGTCCGCAGCAACACCTCTGAAGCGCTTCCAACACGACCAGCGCAGCGTCCATGCACTCGGGTCCGATGCCGTCGCCCGGCAATGCGACCAGCGAGTAGTTCGACATGGACGGTTCCTTGTCGGTCGTATTGGAAAGATGGGTTCGATGGGATGTTGGTTGGTTATTCATCGCTTTGCTACTGTTGTGAGGAATCCGCCCAATGGTCTCCCACTGTATGAGCGTGCGCAATTCTGATCGCATGAAGCGGAAACCGTCAAGGTATTCGAGGCGTTGTCGAAACGCTGACGCGTTCCGCTACGGCAGACTTGCGCACCATCATTTAGTATTCTCCTATCACGCCACCGTCGTTGATTTGGCAAAGGTATTCGTAGGCGCTATCAGCCGCCGTTACATTGTTACCGCCTGTCATCAAGAAATCGATATTTTGTGATATGAATCGCACGGATCCATCAAACAGACCTACCTGAACACCCCCGACGTGATTGCTGCTGAGAGCTTGCTGCCGAGCATAGGTGTTGTAAATGGCGGTTTGAACTGGGTTGATTGGCGAACGGGCGGTCGCCCATGCGTCATCGATACAATCATCATGAGCTGAAGCTGCGCACCCGGCCCAAGTTGCCGCATGCATCATGACGTTGCCAACGGTGTACGCTCTCTCGCCGACACAAATCGTATTGGACGTGCCGTCTGTTATCGTTCCGATCTTGGTATTGCTATTAGGTCCAAAAGCACCCGTGTAGGCCAACTGATTGTTCGTAAAGAGGTGCGCTCGGTGGCTGTGCATCCCGACGTAATTGGAAGTGGCCAATGGAACACGAGGACCAGCAGTCGTGCCATTGATGTACCACGCAGTTCCGCCGACTTCCAACCCAAATCGGAAATGGTGCTCTGAGGGAGCATCATTGGTTCTAGGACCTGTATCGGACGGGCAACGGAATGAAGACAAGTTGGTCTGTAACAAAAGTCGAGCGTTGGGATCTACCACAGCGTTCCCCATCAATGGAAAGTTCCCAACTGTCGCGTTGTAAAGCGAGTTCTGTTCGATGAATGGCAGGACAAACATGCTCCAACTCCATCCTGCGGTACGAGCCTGATTGCTGCCCGGAGATGCTGGCGGATAAGCGCCTGCAAGCCGAGGAACAATCGAACCAGGTGCAAACGCTCGGTGAGCGCTTTCATAATTATGAAGCGATAAAGAAAGCTGCTTCAAATTGTTGGAGCATTGCATTCGACGAGCCGCTTCTCTCGCGGCTTGTACTGCTGGAAGCAATAGGCCCACGAGAATTCCAATGATCGCAATAACGACCAACAACTCAACCAATGTAAAACCATGCCTAGTATTTTGAATGTGCCGGGCGCGGGCCAAAGCGTTTTGACGCAACATCTTATAATTCCTCGAAAATGGAGATTAAAAACGATCAAACAAAAATAGATAAATCTTGTGCTTGCAGGGCTCGAAACAAGCCAATGGCTAAAAGTCAATTTTGTATTCCTTGACTCCTGATTTCACTTCCACATCCTTAGAGGAATTCTTGCATGCGAACCCTCTGGAATCCTCCCGGCCAGTTTCTTCATTGACATTGAGTCCGACGGTCACCTTGTGCTTGCCCACGATCGCTCCGTCGTCGTTCGCATAGGTAGTTAACTTGAAGCGGCCATCTTTGTCGGTCATGCCCAAAGCGACTCTGCCTCGTCGCCCTTCCGGCCGACCTTGGTCTGCCATCGGAGTAAAGTTCACCGTGGCATTGGCAATCGGCTTGCCCTCGCAAGTCACGACTCCACTGACTGGCACCGTTGGATATTGGTCCGGATTGGCACACCCCACGAATGCGATAAAGCAAAGACTGAGCCAGAACCACCGAATCGACTGCGTTTCGTGCATTCAACCCCCCTAGCCGTTTGTTAGTGCAAATTGATTGTCCGTTACGTTCAATTAATGTACTTGGCCAATAATACGGAACAATTGTATAATTCCGTAGCAATGTTAGTAATTCCCGAACGATTGGAATCGGCCATTATGAATCAACCCGTGCGGCATCAAGCGGAATCGCTCTCGATTCAACAAGTCCTTACGTTTTGTCGAGTTTACGAACATGGCGGATATGCAAGTGCGTCAGATGACTTGGGACTAGCGGGCCCAACGATGTGGGAGCAGGTCAAAGTCTTGGAATCGATTTACCGGACAACCTTGTTTGAGCGAAAGGGACGCAGCATTCAGCCGACGGCCCAAGGAGACTTGCTCTACACGTTGTTGTCGCCGCTGTTAGCGACCGTAGAATCCACTTTTGAATTGCTATCGGAACAAGATCAATCGGGGCCAAAACAAATCCGTTTGGTTACCGGGGTTCGCATGATGCTTGAAGAACTTGGCGAACCTCTTCGCAAATTCTTGAGCGAATTTGCGGACCATCGCCTTAAGTTGATGACGGCAGACAACCGCGTAGCCCAAGAATTGGTGTTAAGCGACAAGGCGGACATGGCTCTGCTAATTGAGCCTCCTCGCGAAGCCGTGATGCAAGGGATTGCGTGTGAAGTCCTATACCCAATTGACTACTTGGCGGCTTTCCCACCGAGACATAGGCTGGCGCGAAAAGCTGATTTTACTTTGTTGGATCTCGAACATGAGCCAATTGTCGCGGGCAACCCGGACACTGTCGGTCGTCGGATGTTGGAACAAGCGTGGTTTCGATATAGCATCAAGTCACCCATGAACATCGTGGTCGAAACTGACAATAGCGCATTTACGATCGCGTGCGTGCGAGCTGGAATCGGTATCGGTGTCATCGCCGGTCGTATGGATGGCAATCTATCCAAACACGTCGCGAGCAAACTGCTCTCACGCGATCTGGGCCGTGTCAATGTGGTAGCCGCCACCAAGATTGGCCGCAAACCGACAAAAGCGCTGAGTGCCTTGCTTCAACTCTTGCACCAAACTAAGCGAGGGATCGACGCATAGACCATCGCCTTACGACTTCTCGCGTCGCTCGACCAATACTTGCAGGCCATGTAGCGGAGTCATTGTTAACTGTGCTGCCATCGAGTGTCGGTCGGTCGTCGCAATGCGTATCCGATACCTCCGAGCAATCATGGCTAACGCGACGATAAGTTCCATGGCCGCAAAATGAATTCCAATACAGATTCTCGGACCACCACCGAAAGGGATCGAGGCATAGGTCGATCGCGCATTCTCCTCGTGCCCCGGCTGAAACCGATTCGGATCAAAAACATCCGGTGACCTCCAAAACTTGGGGTTTCGATGAACCGAGTAGCGACTGAATATTACCAGCGAACCCTTTGGAATGGTGACACCACCGAGCTCCACATCACAGACCGCATTACGATTCTCAAACCAGAACGGCGGATGCAAGCGAAGCGTCTCATCAATAATCATTTTGGCATAGCGCAGCTGGGGAAGATGCTCAAGCTGTAATGGTTGGTCTCCGAGAACCTCATCCAGCTCGCCATGTAGTCGCCGTTCCACATCTGGGTTTCTAACAAGCTCGTACCAAATCCAGGTAAGTGCCGCCGACGACGTTTCGTGCCCGCCGATGATCATCCCCAGAAGCTCATCGCGAATCTCTGCGTCTGTCATCGCTTGGCCTGTCTCCTCATGGGTTGCTCTTAGCAAGATTCCGAGCAAGTCCCGCGAGTCCATGTTCCCTCGGCGATGTTCGATCGTTTCTTGGAGAAATGCATGGAATTCACGAAGAGTCGTCTTGAGGCGTCGATTGAGTCTCGATGGAAACCAAAAGCTTCGAATGATTGGGAGCGGCGGTTTTCCGCAGTAGTAATTGATGTCGTGTGTCCATCGATGGATCGCCTCCGCATGTTGTGTGAATGCGTCATCGAACAATGCTTGGCCAGCAATCTCCAATGTGAGGTGATTCATGTCGACCGACGCATCAAAAACGCTTTTACGCTCAGCCGCGACGTCCCATCGCCCAAACATCTTGTGGATCGATTCCTTCATCCCATCCAAGTAGCCTTTGATCGCCCCCGGTCCAAACATCGGCTGCATGAGCTTGCGCTGACAACGCCATGTCTCCCCTTCCGAGACCACCAAACCCGCTCCGAATACCTTCTGAAATCGATTGTAAATGAGACTCTTTTTGTCGAACGAGCCATGCGTTCCTTGAAGCACTGCTTTGACGAGCGACGGGTGGTTTACCAAGTAGAATTGAAAGAGTCCGCGATAGTGAATGAAGTCTCCAAAGTCGCGAACGAGCCGATCAAAAAACAAGGCTCGATTGCCGGCCAGCATCCATTGTTTGTAGAACCAAGGCGTATGCACCAATTGGCCAGAAAACATCAAGTTGCGATCGTCTGTTTCCATGAAGTCAGTCAGCCCCGCCGCCCCTACGTGCGAATTTCCACCCCAGTGATATGCGATAAAGGAAGTCGATCGGTTTCAATAACACGAGGAACGCGACCAACAGCGACGGCATACAAATGGGAATGCGTTCGATGGCTTGTCGCGCTTTCGGATCATGCAAAAAATAGTGAATCGTAGAGGCTGGCGCCAAGTGCATTCGCAACCACGCTTGCATCGATCCAATGTCTGCGAGGGTTGGGTAGCGATTCATCAGACGCGCAAGCTGATCGCAGTAGGGGAACATTTCGACTGGATAAATTAACTCCTGATTCAGCATGGAATAGCGTTCCTTGCGTATTAGACTTTGCTGGCGATGACGTTCTGCGATGTTCGATTCCGGCTGAACTCGTCCACTCAGCAAACCGACAATATAAGCGGCTTGCATTTCGCTCATCGAAGGAATGTTTCCGATAATCGGTCTGGCAAAACCCACCGCAAAGAGGTTTGGGAACCGAATCGATAAACAACCTAGGTAAAAATCTTCGAGTCGGATCGCTCCGTTGGAAAGAGACTCGAGCGTTGGGCGAAAACCCACCGACGGGACAACTAAATCAGGAGCGATCGCAACTCGATCAGCAGACTGGTACCCAAAGAACTCGTTTGCGTTTCGATCGACCGGCTTTCCAACGATTTGAATGGTGCCTCGGGCCACATGTTCGAGAAAGTCATCGCTCTTGTTGTGAAACATATTGAACAGGTCGTCTTTGGCGGTCTGTGTCAATTTCCATGTCCATGCTTTTCGTCGCGCGGCCACGTCTCCCGGATTTGCTGTCGGAGACAACGCGTTTTTGGCCACCAATTTTTTTGCAGGGAACCAACGTCGAAAGGTATCTTCGTAGCGGATGCGGAGTTCGACAAATTTCTGCCCGATTCGATTGCGAAGGTTTTCGTGAATGGAGAGCAACAATCGGTTGCGAAGAAAGTCTGAGGGGACACCACGAATTGGATGATACCGGGGACTAACGCGGATCCCTGATTGGAGCGACAGAAAGACCTGATTGTTGAGTTCTGGTTTGGCCAATCGAACCGCGTGATCTACTCCGGATTCGCCTCCTCCCATGACGACTACCTTTCGATTCCGAATCTGTTCCAACCCGTCCTTCATAAAGAGTTGCTGGGTGGGAACTGTCGGGATGTCCACGTCGATCGGTTTCGGTTCTGCGTGAAGTCCCGAACACAAAATGACCGCATCGAACGATTCCTCCGTGGATGGGGATTCTCCCTCGACCAATGACTGAATGGTCAGTTTCCAACGTAGGTCCTGCTCGTCCCATCGAATTGCCCGCAGGCTGTGACGAAACTTGATCTTCTCGGATAAGGAGAACTCGTTGGCAAATTCCAGCAGATAGTCGCCGTACTCTCCTTCGCGAAAGAATTCAGCTCGACTGGAACCACCGTCTTCGTTGACCCCTGCGTCGTATTTTGGGTAACTTGCAAACTGCGTGGTAAATTTGGTCGACGTTGACACAAACCCAGGGTACGGGCGTCCCCATCGACCCACCACGGAATCCGTATGTTCGAAAGCGACAATGTCCCAGTCGACCAGTTCGTCGATCGCAAACTTGAGCGAAATCAAACCGCTGCTTCCTGTACCGATGATCGCTAACTTGCGTCTAGGAGCGGGAAATGGATCTTCGTCGTTCACGGGCAATTCCAATCGCTGCAAGAGGCCAAGCGCTCCTTATTCAGCAACCGTTGCTGTGAGGCTAATGAGTACAAAATTGAATTGCCCTGACTCTGGAATAAATAACAAGATTCGATCCCCATGCCGCAGGGAATTTTCTTGAAGATATCGATTCAACATGATGTAGATGCTGGCTGAGCCAGTGTTGCCAACTGTGGCCAGGTTCGTCCAATACGGCACGGTTGGCGCGCCGTTGGACGATAGCTTGTCCAGCATACGTTCCATTTTTCTTCGAAAGAAAAACGAGGACAAGTGTGGCAGGACAACATGGTACGAGCTCAATCGTTCGCAATGTGTTTCGAACGCCGATCGGACGAATTTTTCGGCTGCCGGGAACAAATGCCGATTGAGGATTCTTACATCCTGGGACAGTAATCGCGAGCTATTTTCGAGTTTCATGCAGAGGGGTGTTTCGTTGGCCATGGATTGGGAATGGGTCCAGTCGACGGCAAGCGAAAGTCCCTTCGGGCTCGGTTGTTGTTGGAGCAGAAAAGCGCCGGCCCCATCCGAAAGCATAAAGCGGAGAAAGACCGACATAAACCATTGGCTGTGTCGAACATCGGAATGCAAGCCTCGATCATCCGCCGGCTGCATCGTGTTCGACTTGAGAACTTCGGAAGAATGTTCCGCCCCAACACACAACGCCGTCGCATGCGAGCCGCACTCGATCGCTCGGACAGCGGCGACAATCGCGGCTGCCGATGAAGTACAAATTCCCCCGTGCGAACTGATCTCGACCGGATGATTGAGTTGCGGCAAATGAGCCGTTCGACTGTGCAATATCGACCCGAAACCTGGCCCTGACAAGGGTGCGTAGGTGGACCCTGCGGATAGAAATGTGACCGGCATGTGATCGTTCTCATGGCCAAGGCAATCTGCCACGGCCCGGGCGGCCAGTTGATACACATCTTCTGTTGGTTGCTGAAACTGATCCTGTGCGTAGTGCCGCAAACGAATTCCATTCGCTTCCAGTATTTGGTCCTTGATCGCTGCCTCTCCCTCCAAGCGACCGAGGAATCGTTCGATCTGTTCATTTTCGACGGCGGCCCCTGGCAAGTAAGCTCCCGTGCGCGTAATAAAACAAGACATCCACGACTTCCTATACTGCGACGGCGATTGCGGGTCGATTTCTCAGCATCTCATAGACGACCTCATCAAAAACGATGTGGTAATAGAGATACTGACTTGGATTCGAAAAGAAGGCGCTGCTGTTGTAGTGCCCACGGTTGCTAACTTCTTGCATGAAGAAATCGAGATCGATTTGCGCCGAAGGATTCCCCGCATAGATTTGCTTCACGCACCACAGTAAAACCGAATCCGATCCGAAGGAATTAAGGGCATTGATGGTCGTCCGAAGGTCACCGAAAATCGTGATGGTGGTCACGATCAGCATGACGATGTTGGTGGCTCCTAGAATTTGCCATGAGTGAGCGCGGTTTTCTTCGAGCACCGCTTTCGACAGGGACTCGTGGTCTTCCGGGCGGCTGGCGCGAATCGCGTCCAAGTTTTTAAGGAACGTTTCCTTGTCAAAGCGATCGATCAATTCGTACGACAATAGATCGTGACCGATCGTAAGATTGTTGCGAACGACCGTTTTGATATCTTCGACGCCAAAATCGCCATCGATGCCATTGAGTTTTCGGCGTGGTGAGGATGGTGCCTCGTGGGGCAATAGGAAGCGATACAAGAGGGGTTCGATTTGAACATGACGCAACATGATCTCAGCCGCATCGTATTTGGCCAAGTACTTCATCCCAAAAGCCATCGCCCAATCGATGCAGTACGCTTCGAATCCGTAGGGAACTCGATGGAAGACAAACTTAAGTGGAAAGCTGATGGTACGCAAGAAGAAATAGTTCACCAGCAGTAGCGGTCTGATCAGGATATAATCCCAATGGGACTTTTCATCTGCGAAGACACGATTAACGTAGTCGGTGACATACGGAAAGTTATGCTTGGCGAGAAATGGCAATTGAGAGCGTCCTCGATGGGGTTAAGTGATTAGACTTTCAACAAAACGGCGAATTGCAATCATACACTCCGATGAAGCACCCGTCGCACGATTCTCCGAATCGTGGTTCCTGTCTGACACCTGACTCCTGACTCCTGACTCCTGACCGGTAGCTGGCACGGAGTAAGAAATCTCAGTACATTAGAAGTAGTTTGGTTTCATATCGGGGCGTGGCTCAGCCTGGTAGAGCGCTGCGTTCGGGACGCAGAGGTCGTGAGTTCGAATCTCGCCGCCCCGATTTGAGGCGGAGCCTCAAATAGAGAGTAGAAAAGAGAAAGTAGAGCTTTCACGCCCGAGAGTTTTTTCAGGGCGTTTGGACTCTCATGGCCGCTCAATTTTCTCTTCTCTACTCGGTCTACTTACTACTGCTCTACTCTCTTCTCCCGGGGCAGCCAAATGCCCTTCCAATTTGAGAAGCTGCTGGTCAACCAAAGGTCCGTTGACTTTGCCGACGCTGTCTGTTCTGTCAACGAACAATTCTCGCGTGGAATCCGAGCATTGTGCTCAATCCATACTTTGTCTAGGTCGAGGCAATTCAATCATGCTTCAGCTCTAAAGCGAGCCATGCTCGAGCAAAAGACCACCAGATATCCGCGGTTCGCGGTGAAACACCGAGCACTTCGGCGCATTGTTCGAGAGTGAGTCCGCCGAAATATCGCAGCTGAACAAGCTGGGCTTGTTGTGGCTGGGTCGCTGCCAGGCGAGAAAGAGCTTCATCAAGAGCTTCGACTTGCTCGTCGGCTAACGGCAGCGCAAGGTGCTCGGACTCCAACTGTACCCGCTTACCACCACCCCGCTTTGCAGCCGTGCGAGCCCGAGCGTGATCAACGAGGATTCGTCGCATCGCTTGGGCAGCGGCTTGAAAATAGTCATTGCGACTGGCAAACGTTCGTTGGTCGCCTAGCTTTAGAAACACTTCGTGAACCAGTGCCGTTGCGCTTAAGGTGTGTTCTGGGCGTTCTGAAGCGAGTTTCGCCGCGGCCATCCGTCGCAATTCGTCGTACACGAATGTTACCAAATCATCGGAGTTCATTTCTTTTCTCTGGTTTGCTCCAACTTTGTTACGAGAGCCTTGAAGTCTTCTCTCCCTCGTAGCGAATCGAGATCCGTGTCTTGTTTCAGGTGCTCTGCGTCGTTAAAGCCCGCGGCGACTGCTCGCATGAGCGATTCAATGGCTCGAGTTTCGTAATCTTGTTTTTTGTCGTCGGCTCGGGCGCTGGCGAGCGCAAAATAACACGCGCAGCTGTATTGAACTCCTTTACTATTTGAGTAATTGGATGCCAGATTCAAGACTTCCTCAAGCGATTCTTCCATTTCGCCTAATTGCAGTTGCGTAATCGCTCGCGATGCCCGGAAATTCGATTGCATTTCTGGCGAAGATAAAGAAGATAATTTGATCGCTTTGTCCCAGTCCTCGAGAGCGAGCGTAAACTGGTTCAGGGATGCATAGGTTTGCGCTCGTTCGTCGTGGGCATTGCAAAGGGCGAGCTTGGCTTTGTTGTCGCGATCAGCGCGCGGAGCAAGAACCTGGATTGCCTTTGCTAATGGCTGAATGCTCTCCGCTCGTCGTCCAGACCTGGACCGGATTGCCCCTAGCGAGAGATAGCTCCCCGCCAAACCGAGTTGGTACTTCGCCAAATCGGGATATTCAGTCACCAGCTTTTCCTGAATTTCGCAAACGGTCATTATCTCCGTTTCAGCGTCTACGTGCTTGCCGAGTGTTTGTAACAGAAGGCTCAACAAGGCTCGACTTGAAGCCACACTAAAACGCCTTTCGTGATCCGAGGGAGACTCTGCCGCCTGTCGTTCCTGGATCGCGACCCCTTTCCTCAACATTTCTTCAGCCTCAAGTAGCCTGCCGTCCCGACGAAAAATGCCACCCAGACTTGTATAACATTTCCCCAGATCAGCCTGATAGTCCGGAACAGAGGGATACTGAGCGGCGAGTTTTTCGAGCATTGGCAAGGCCTTCAAGTACTGCTGCTCAGCTGGCTGCCATTGCTTTTCTTCGTGCCTCAGGTTTCCAATGTTGAAATGACTTGCTGCGAGTTCGTATGTGTACTGGGGGTTTGCAGGGAAGTCGGATACTAGCTGTTGGCGGATGGCGAGTGTCCGAGAGTAATGCTCCTCAGCCGCCTCCCGATTGCCTAGGGATCTCGATAGGATACCCAGATGATTGTGAGTCTTGGCTAGACCGGCTTGATAGACAGGATTACTTGGAAAAGACTCCGCGAGCTTCTCGCGAATCGCCAAAGCTTTCTGGTATTCGTCTTTCGCATCGTCCTTGCGGCCCAGCTTGACATAGAGAGCGCCGAGGTTGTTGCGGCTGAGCGCCAAATCCGACTGATACTCAGGAGTGTAAAGCCAATCGCCACCAGCGATTTGTTCCTGAACCCGGATCGCCTCTCGATAGCTCTGTTCCGCCTCACGAATCTCTCCCTTATCCGACGACGCGTTGCCCAGATTGTTGTAGCAAAGCGCCAATCGCTGGCGGAACTTGAAACCATCAGACGAATCTTCAGTCAACTTCTGGTACAAATCTCGTGCTTCGCGAAACGCGATTTCCGATTCCAATTTGCGACCCAGGCGATCTTCGATTATGCCGACTCGAAAGGCAGCGTTGGCAATTTTTGCTGGCGTGTCTTCTTCCTTTTCAGCGGCTAGTTCACGGTAGTAACGAAGCACGCCTGTAAGGAACTTCTTTTGGTCCTCGGAGATTGCGGTTTGGGTCGTCAGCGAGTCGGCGGCGACGCCGGAAACCATCGCGTTGAGAATTTCCTCCGCTTTCTCGGTTGCCTGTTCCGCGCGGACGCGTTGGGTTGCCTCTTGCCGGTGGGCTTCTTTTTCAGAGGCCGCCGCCTGCAACGCTCGTTTCTCGCTGGCTTCGGCAATTTGCCGCTGTGATTCTTCGGTGGCTCGCGCTCGTTCCGCGCGGATGGCCTGCCAACCGGTGCCAACCATTCCCAGCAACAGTGTCATCAAGATCAGAGTAGCGGCCAACACCGGCGCTTTATTCTTACGAAGCAACTTTCGGAGACGGTAGACGGTGCTGGGCGGATGAGCCTGAATGGCTTCACCACCAAGGAATCGCTGAACGTCTGCTGCGAAACTGGCCGCCGTCTGGTACCGCCGGATACGTTCCTTGTCAAGCGCCTTCATGACGATCCAGTCGAGTTCGTTTCTTAGCAGACTGGCTAGCCGCGTCGGTTCGGTTCCTCGATTGGCGGCAAGTGAAGGCAAAGCGTCTGCGGTGCTCAGTTTGGTGCTCGGCCGAGGTGGTTCATCCTCTCGCACGACACGCAACATCTCCAACAGCCCGACTTTCTCCAATTCCTTTTGTGAAAAAGGAGGAGCGCCAGTTAGAAGTTCGTACAATAGAACCCCAAGGGCGTAGATGTCCGATCGCGTATCAACGTCAAGGTTGTTAAACGTTGCTTGTTCGGGCGACATATATTGCGGAGTACCGACCACGTTGCCAAAGCCTGTGTCAATCGAATGCTCTGTCAATGCTCCGCCCGTCGCCTTCGCGACCCCAAAATCGATCACTTTCACGACTGGTTTTTCATCATACTGTGCAACCAGCACGTTTCTTGGTTTGATATCGCGGTGAATGATTCCTTTTTGATGAGCATGCTGGATCGCCTCGCAGACGTTAATGAATAGTTCAAGACGTGACTTGGGTGTCAGCTTGTGAAAGTCGCAATATTCTGTGATGGGCATTCCCTTGACGAGTTCCATCACAAAGTACGGCCGATGCTCATGCAGACCGCCGTCGAGAACCTTGGCGATGTTCGGATGATCCATCAACGCCAGTGCTTGCCGCTCGGCTTCGAACCGAGCCAAAACTTGCCTGGTATCCATGCCCGCCTTGATCAGCTTGATTGCTACAAAGCGCTTAACGGGCTCTGTTTGCCTGGCTCTCCAGACCGTACCCATCCCGCCTTCGCCGATCGGTTCCAAAAGTCTGTAGCGCCCGGCTATCACCGTATCGACCTGTTCGTGTCGTTCGGAAAAGTTGCGAGTTTGATCTTCTGTCAGCGGTATAGGCCCCTGATCAAGCAGCGAGTGCGTTTGAAAGTGCGCCTCTAGTAAAGCTTCGATTCGAAATCGCAATTCTGGGTTGTCACGACACTCTCGGTCAAGAATTTCGGCTCGCTGGACTTGGTCAGGTGCCATTAGCGCGAGGGCAAAAAGGTCTAATTCCTGCATTTGATTTGTTCCTCCGCTTCATCCAGCGAAAATCGTTTGGAAAAGGCGCAATCCAGGCCAGAAATATTCCCGTTCGGCCTGTTTTCCTGACTATTGTGAGGTTTCGGGTTCAGATCGTGTCCGATCAGGTATCCGATTGGTTCGCGACTCGCTAGTTCCCCTATTATTACCATCCGATTTCCCGAGAAACCACGCCAACAGGGCGACGCCTCCATGCGGCTTCTTCGCTTCCATGGCGTACAGTATCGGATTCGGAAACGACAGCATTCAGAGTCAAAGCAAAGCAAATTAATTGAAAGGTGTCCGAAACTCATGATCCGGAAAGGACCCCGTTCACTTTCGGTCTTTCATGGGCCCGCCTCTGATAGGACCTTATGCGGATGTCGCCGCACGTGCTTTGGCTGTAGCGATTAATGCTTCCGGCATAGTGCCGACGCCAAAAATAAAAAGTTCAAGTGGTGTCCTGTTGCCCCGATTTTTTTGGCCTAAGGGCCAAAAAAATAGAGAGTAGATGGAAGAAAGTGGAGAGTGGAAAAACCCAGATCGGAGCATTGGTGGTTCAAACGCCAGATACTGATCCAAGGTTCGCAACTTACTTTCTCCCATCTGCTCGGTCTACTTTCTATGCACCCATTGTTACGAATAGTTCTGCGCAGCTTCGATACCTAGTTACCATCTCGCATGCCACAATCGAGATGAGCAATGTCCATTTCCCTAGCCGCAAAATCAAAGGGATTCCACTGGGTCATTTGCCTTGGCGATTGATCAAAAGCTTGGTTGATCAAGCCGTTTCTAAGGAGACCAACAAAAACAAATGGATACTTACACAGTTTTCGACCTACTTAGGGGCATTGCTTGGAATGGAGAACAAATTTTCAAAAATAGTTTACGTCGTGGCGTTAGGAAACGGTAATCCTGACGGATGGAAACTCTCTTGGATCGATATCGTGGAGAAACGCAACAGCTATTTCTACCCTGTAGGTGGAGGTTGGCCAGACCCACCCAACTATATCGGATTCCGCTATGGTGGTATGCTTCAGTCGATTCGATGGGTTAAATCGCATACTGTGTTTACCAATCCTCGTTCGCTCTTTCCTGAAGCTCCCAAAGTCGACTGGCAACCACATTACCTCCTTACCTTGGATTCGCCGATTATCCCTGCTAATGAGATTCGGACAGGAAATAGAATTAACTATGCAGCACGTTGCTGGTGCGCGATCGATAAATTGCTGACTTCCGAAACGGTAAGCGAAGCATTAACGAAAACCAAGGCTTGGACCGAAGCATAGGCGATGACACGATGGTAAACAGGAATTCAACGCCGGAGACTCCCCGATGAATCCATTTGTAATGGAAGTCATGGACGATGCTATGACGGACGTCCTTCGACAAAAAACAGAAGGCGAGCGTCTTCGGATCGCAGGCAGGATGTGGAAGTCGGCACGTGTGATCTTGCGCGGTGCCATTCGTACCGAGCATCCCGATTGGAGCGTCGACCAAGTCAACCGCGAAATCGCTCGGCGAATCAGTCACGGATTGGTGAAATATGAATCCGACTGAACTTCAGCCATCCGAATTGATGCAGATCGCTGCCGACTTCTTCGAGTCCGAAGGTATCCATGACCGAGTGGTTGGTTCCATGGCGAGTATGGCTTACGGCGAGCCACGATTTACGAATGACGTGGATATCGTCGCTGAATTGACCATGGACAAGGTTCCCGCTATATGCAAAGCTTTCGCAGCCCCCGATTTCTATGTCTCGGAACAAGCGGTTCGGGACGCCGTTCAACGGCGATTTCAATTCAATATTATTCATCCCGCGTCTGGCTTGAAAGTGGATGTGATCGTGCCAGCGATAACCGAGTTCACCCAGTCGGAGAAAACACGAATCAAGCGAATCACCAGCGAAGGCGAGTATTCGGTTTGGTTTGGATCGCCCGAATTGGGCAAAGAAACTCGACGTGTATTCCGAGTGGGAGCTGGTCTTGCAACGGATGAAGGAACCCAACACTTGAGCCGCGACTATTCTGAAGACGCACTCGTCGAACAACCCGCCATCGCTCTGTTTCGCCAACTACCAACCGCAGAAAAGCCTCATGGACCAAAGCTGTTGCCTGCAAGGTATGCCCAGGCTTTTCTTTACCTAACTTGGCGGCGGCCAATTTCCGCAGTTCGTCATAAACCAACGGCAACAATTAATCTGCAGCCGATGGATCGCCGGATTGGATTTCAGACAGAATGCGGGTTACGTCAGACATGGTTAGATTACGTTATAAAGAGAAGCCTGACCGATTGTATCAGAGCGATCAAGATTCTGCTGCAATTTTCTGTCCATGGACCAAGGTACGCGACCGCATGATACGCGACCGAACAAGTATCGCCAAACCGATTGCGAAAAGCTCCGTTGTCTGAGTTGCCCGCACGAGTTTGCATGCGGAGAGGACGTCATAGCTCCCCTCAAATTAGCGGCCTGCTGGCCAGGCAGTGGAACAGGGTTTGTTTGTGGATCCCAATGGGCAAGCCATCGACTCTCCAAACGACTCGGGCACTTTTGTTAACGGGCTTTACGCGCGCAAGAATCGCTTCAAGCCAGAATTGCCGGAAGTGCTTGTGGCAGACGGCTGAA
Organism: Pirellula sp.; assembly: GCA_040080875.1. Lineage (GTDB taxonomy): Bacteria > Planctomycetota > Planctomycetia > Pirellulales > Pirellulaceae > JBKCUI01. The sequence continues at coordinate 3,058 of JBEBHM010000022.1, read as the reverse complement.
GTCGACGTTCATTTGCCGCAAGCCTTGGCAAAAAAGTTCAACTGGTGTCCAGTCGCCCCGATTGAAATCAGAACAGCTCGTCGCGTTGTTTCGCGGCGAGCTGTTTTTCGTTTGATTGCAATGAATTACTTCTCATCCGGGCTGATTCTGTCAGTTCAAAATGAATGTCAGGATATAACGGTGCCCAGCCATGCAGTTTCGCAATTTGTTTCTTCGGAACGGTTTAGCGAGTTCAAATCCCATCACCCTCTCAGCCTTATGGCGACAGATCTTTCGCTGTGAACTGAAGCGTAAGGCAGGGACAAAGCTTTAGAGCACACAATCTATTCAAATCAAATCGGGATCATCCCCCAGTACACTTTGTCACCTGAAGCATGTCTAATTTCACCGTCGTGCTGCGGATGCTACTTCTTTTACTCGCCACACATCCTACGATTGGAACACCAAAACGTAGTGCGAGGGGAACGCAACTTCAATGGCGGTTGGAGGTTACCTTAAATGAGCGACGTAACACAGATTTTATCGGACATTGAGAAATGCAACGCAACGGCTGCAGAGCAATTATTACCGCTTGTTTATGATGAATTGCGAAAACTGGCAGCTGCAAAGATCGCTCGTGAAAAACCTGGCCTGACGTTGGAGGCCACTGCCTTAGTACATGAAGCTTACGTCCGATTGGTCGACACCACTCGCGCTCAGCAATGGAAGAGTCGAGCCCATTTTTTCAAGGCGGCCGCAGAAGCAATGCGTCGTATCCTCGTCGAGAACGCTCGACGGAAAAAACGCATTCGGCATGGTGGTGGCGCACAAAGGTTAGAGCTGCAAGATCAAACGTTCGCAAAGATACCTGACGCGGCAACCATATTGACCGTCGATGATGCAATGCGGGATTTGGCGGTTGCGGACGAGATTGCCGCGGACGTAGTCAGACTCCACTTTTTTTCAGGTTTTACACTTGAAGAAACCGCTGACGTCCTTGGGATGTCTCGTGCGTCAGTCTACCGACATTGGTCCTATGCACGTGCAGTGTTGAAGACGGCGCTTCAATCCTCTCATGCCGACGACGATTGACCGCGACAAGTCCATCGGCTCAACGCGATTGGTCACCACGACGAGTTACCACGTTGCCCGTCAACGTGGGACGATAGCCGAAACCAGCTGCGAGAGGGCGAGCGTAGGAGCCGGAAAAAGCGGGTATGTGCGTGCAGTCAACGTCGGGTTGTGAATAATCAAGGCTAGAGATGTTGGATATTCCTTGCAGATTCCTTGAGACCTTCCATTGGATTTCGTCGCACTGAGTATTAAGTACATTAGTTCTTAAGCGACTGCCACCTTCAAACTCCACAAACTGCCTAGGTTAAGACCATGCAGAACAACCCATCAGGTGACAAAGAAATTTTTCTTGCGGCTCTGGACCTACCGATATCGGAACGCCAACAGTACCTGGAACACGCCTGTGATGGCGACGAAGCACTTCGGAAGCGAATTGAAGTGCTCCTAAAATCAGCCGAAGCGCCTGACAAACTGCTCGACCAGGAGCGTATCGAGGTCGCAATGTCTGCGGGTAACGATTCCGCCACTTTGACCGAACAGTTTGCCGAGACCGAACGGGTTGGCTCGCTGATCGGACCGTACAAACTGCTGCAGCAGATCGGCGAAGGAGGCATGGGGTCGGTCTTCATGGCCCAGCAGACAAAACCCGTTGATCGACGCGTCGCACTGAAGATCATCAAGCCGGGCATGGACAGCCGTCAAATCGTCGCCCGCTTTGAAGCTGAACGGCAAGCCCTGGCTATGATGGACCATCCCAACATTGCCAAAGTGCTCGACGCCGGAACCACTCAATCGGCGCGGCCTTACTTCGTCATGGAATTGGTCAACGGCATTCCTATCACCCAGTATTGCGACGAACAACATCTCAGCACTCGCGAGCGGCTGGAATTGTTCGTGCCGGTCTGCCAAGCGGTCCAGCACGCGCATCAAAAGGGGATTATTCACCGCGACTTGAAACCGTCCAACATCCTGGTCGCACTCTACGACCACCGAGCAATTCCCAAGGTCATCGATTTCGGCGTGTCCAAGGCCACCGGCCAAAGCTTGACTGATAAAACTCTTTTTACTCAGTTCGGGCAAATCATTGGGACGCTTGAGTACATGAGCCCCGAACAAGCCCGCCGCAATCAACTCGACGTCGACACGCGGAGCGATGTCTATTCGCTCGGCATGGTGCTGTACGAACTTCTGACCGGTACAACCCCGTTCGACAGGAAACGTTTGCGCGAAGCTGCACTCGACGAGATACTGCGGATCATTCGCGACGAAGAGCCTCCGCGACCGAGCGCACGGCTGAGCACCGTGGACACGCTTCCGTCGGTAGCCGCCAACCGTCGCATCGAGCCCGTGCGGCTGCGGAGAATGTTGACAGGCGATCTGGATTGGATCGTGATGAAGTCGCTCGAAAAGGACCGGGCTCGCCGTTACGAAACCGCCAACGGATTCGCGGACGACATCGGCAGATACCTTGCCAACGAACCCGTTGTCGCCTGTCCACCATCGAGAACGTATCGCATGCGAAAATTCGCGAGGAGGAACCGCAGGCTTCTCGCAACCTTGACCAGTCTCGCAGCCGTTCTCATGTGTGCAACGGTTCTGAGCACTTGGTGGGGCATTCGAGCCTCAAATGCCGAGCGAGCGGAACGTCTGATTTCGGAGAGCTACAAGAATCTATCCGATGAGAAAACCGCGTTGGCCGTAAAAGAGAAGGCGGCGCGCCTCAAATCGGAGGAGAACGAAAAACTGGCAATCTCGGAGCGCGAGCGCGCCGAGGAAAACGCTGCGATGGCAAGGCATAACCAATATATCGCGCACATGCAGCAGTTGCGTCACGAGTGGAACAACAATGACGTCGGCCGCGTGCGCGAGATTCTCGACCGCTATCGCACTCCCGTCGCCGGCCAAGCCGACGAGCGTGGATGGGAGTGGGACTACTGGGACCGCATGTGCCATCTGGACCTGCGCACATTGGAAGGCCACACCTCAAGCGTCAATGGCATCGCCT
>JBEBHM010001241.1:0-1789 GCA_040080875.1 Pirellula sp. | reverse complement strand
GGCCAGTTTCAGCGAGTTGAAATGCAGGATTTTGGATTCTGCGTCATAACAGAACCGGATGAGCTGCTCGCCCTGGACGAAGCCTTGGACAAATTGATGGTGGAAGACTCCGGTGCGGGTGACGTCGCCCGAATGCGATTGTTTACCGGTATCACGCTTGCCGAAACCGCCGTCGCGTTAGGGGTTTCACAGACAACCGTTTTCCGGCAATGGACTTATGCAAGGGCCTTCTTGCAACATGAGCTGCGAAGTATTGAGTAAATTCTTTGGGGCAACAATGCGAAAGCTGGAATAAACGGACGTCAATTTTCGCATTAGAGTTGAGTACAAAGCTGGAGATTGAATTGTTTCCATCGCACATCTGTCAAATCTCAACCGTGGAGAATACGAGTCTGATCTATGCAATTGAAACAAATTTTTCTAACGGCTGTTGAGAACCATTCCCCTGATGACTGGGGCGCGTATCTTGAACAAGCCTGCGGCGACGATCGACAATTGCGGGAAAGGGTCTCAGCACTGTTGGAAGCTCATACGCAACAGAATCCCCTGTTTGACGATGCAGGAGTCTTTGCCGTTCAAGCCTCGGAGCGTTTATTCGAGCGGCCAGGAATGATGATTGGTCCCTTCAGAATCCTTGAGGAGATCGGCGAAGGAGGATTCGGGGTTATCTTCCTGTGTGAGCAGATCGAGCCGATTCGTCGAAGGGTCGCGGTAAAGGTACTTAAACCTGGACTCGATTCACGACAGGTTGTGGCCCGCTTCGAAGCCGAAAGGCAAGCCCTAGCGATGATGGAACATCCCAACATTGCTCGCGTTTTAGACGCAGGCTTAGCACCCTCGGGGAGACCCTACTTTGCAATGGAACTGGTCCAGGGGATTCCGATTACGGAGTATTTCGATGAACAACAGCTATCCATACCGAAGCGGCTAGAGTTGTTTATCGACATCTGTGCAGCCGTTCAACACTCGCACTTGAAAGGGATTATTCATCGCGACCTCAAACCAAGCAATATCATGGTGGCACAGACCGATGGCAGGGCAGTGGTTAAAGTAATTGATTTTGGGATTGCAAAGGCGACGGGAAACCAACGACTTACCGACAAGACACTCATCACGAACATTTTGGGATTCATTGGCACCCCGGCCTACATGAGTCCAGAACAAATTGCGCTGACAGAGGTTGACGTCGACATTCGATCCGATGTGTATGCATTGGGAGTTCTGTTGTATGAAACTTTGACCGGCGAAACGCCGTTTGACTCGAAAACGTTGCAATCCGTCGGCTACGACGAAATGCGCCGATTGATCCGCGATTGCGAACCGCCTCGTCCGAGCGCGCACGTGTCTGCGTTGAGCCAAGAATTGTTAACCATCGCCGCAGCAAATCGTCAAGTCGAACCGGATAAACTGAGTTTTCGTCTCAAGCGTGAATTGGACTGGATCGTCATGAAAGCGATCGAGAAAGACCGATCGCGTCGATATCAGTCCGCCAGCGAGATGGCTGAAGACATCGAGTGTTTTCTGGGCGATGCCCCGGTTCGTGCTTGTCCGCCGTCCAGCATGTATCAGTTGAAAAAGTTCGCACGCCGCCATCAAGTTGCGTTGATCACGACCGGACTGGTCGCGACGGCGCTCGTGGTCGGATCCTTTCTCAGTCTGTGGCAAGCCAACCAAGCGCACCGAGCAATGCGGCGGGCGGATCAAAGTCTGGAAAACGAAAAACAGGCGTTAGTTAGAGTTTTGAAAAGCGAGTCAAATTTGCAACGTCAACTCTACGCAAACGAAACAG
>JBEBHM010000469.1:0-6916 GCA_040080875.1 Pirellula sp. | reverse complement strand
CCCTCAAGGTTCCGAATCGACTCCATCGACGCCCGGTCCATAAATTCGACCGCATCGCATTGGATATCGATAAGCTGCGGAATGATCTCACACGCTGTTTCAGCGTTAGGAAAGAAAGCCAACGAAGTTGCCTTTTCCGGCAGTTCTGGCAACGTTCGAAGTACGGCTTCGGAGATAAATGCCAACGTGCCTTCGCCACCGATCAACAAATGTGCCAGGATATCGAGAGGTGCTTCATAATCGACGAAAGCATTGAGAGAATACCCCACCGTATTCTTCTGCTGGTACTTGCGACGAATTTTTTCAAGCAATGGCGGTGAGTTAAGTATCTCATTTCGCAACTCAGTCAACACCCGAGCTATGGCCGGTCGCTCGGTTTCGAATCGCCTCGATTCGAACTGCAACGAAGTGTCCCAAGTCGATCCGTCAGGAAGAATGAACCGAATCGACTCAAGAGTGTGGTACGCATTGTTTGCGACACCGCAACACATCCCGCTCGAGTTGTTGGAAAGAATACCACCCATCATGGCTGAGTTGATCGACGATGGGTCCGGACCGATTTTTCGACCGAGCGGACGAAGCGTCGCGTTGACAATACCCCCGATCGCTCCTCCCTGAACTCGGACACGTTGCCCTTGTTCTAGGGGCTCGATCCTGCGCCAGTGACGTCCGATGTCGACCAGCCATCCATCGGTCACCGATTGCCCGGACAAACTTGTTCCACCGGCGCGAAACGAAACTGGAATTTTCTGCTCGTGGCTTGCGCGGAGAATGGACTGTACCTCGTTTTCATTGCGAGGCTGCATGACCGCTTGCGGGATCAACAAATACGGACCAGCATCGTTGGCAAACGCATATCGTTGCCACAATTCCGTTAGTACATCCAAGCAGGGCGGAGGGGAGGGTGAATCCGAAGTCGATGGAGGAAGAGTCACTAGATTGGGATGATGGTAGGTGTTCCGCGCAGCGGTCGCGCTAAAATTTGTGCCCGCGTTTGGGGCCGTTTTCGCACTGCGTCAAGATCTCAGGTCCATCCTCTCGCATCAAGACGGTTTGTTCAAATTGTGCCGAAAGTCGACCATCGCGAGTTCGAACGGTCCAATTGTCTTTCGTATCCAGCTTGGTAAATCGGGTTCCCGCATTGATCATCGGCTCGACCGTGAAACACATTCCCGGCAGAAGTCGTTCTTGACGACTCTTGCGATCAGGCACGTGCGGTATGTTGGGATACTGGTGAAAACGACGCCCAAGCCCGTGCCCAACGTATTCGCGCACGACCGAAAAACCACGCAGATGCGCTTCCGCCACCACGTTGTCGCCGATGACACTCACAGGGCAACCCGGCTCTAACGAGGCGATCGCGCGATGCATTGCGTCAAACGCGCACTGAGTTACTATCTTGGCCTCTTGGCTCACATTGCCAACCAAAAACGTCTCCGATTGGTCCCCGTGCCAGCCGTCTACGATCGAGGTGACATCCACATTCACAATATCCCCATCCTTTAGAACATAGTCGCCGGGAATACCATGGCAAATCACGTCGTTGACACTTGTACAACAGCTTTTCGTGTATCCCAAATACCCCAACGTGGCAGGGGTATGCTTGTGTTGGTGGGTGTAATCGAACACAAGCTTGTCGATTTGTTCCGTCGATATTCCTGGCGTGATGTACGCGCGCAGATAATCCATCAATTGTGAATTGAACTTACCCGCTTGCCGCATTCCGTCTCGTTGAATCTCTGTCAACTGTAGCTTGCGAATATTCTGCAGCATGCCTACCTCAAAACCGTTGCCTTGGTGTGTTTCCCGGACACTATTAGATTCCTAACCAGCATCTCTGTTGTCGTCGCCACAGTTTAACCGCTGGCAAGGTTTCCATCAAACTGGCCCCCCAACATTGTAAAAAGAATCTATGCAAGTCCAAGGTTTGGAGCGGGAGCCATTCGTAAACTGGCGACTCGAACCCGTGGTCATGTCGGTTGGACACGCCACACTTTCACACCCCAAACCCTGGAACATGGAATTCTTATCGGGATGATTCTCGCACTGGACCACGGAAAGTTCAATACAGTTCAATACAATGTGTTGCTTTTTCGACTCTGAGACACGGAAACCAGATTTATCGTCGCTGAAACTCAACGCGTGTAACTTACCAGAATCTTCATACACAATCGCATCGACTCATTTCGCAGTCCCGTATAGGTATTATCCCAAACGTTCCCGAAGCAATTGGGACAATTGCACACTCCCCAACCCCCAACCCTATCTCTACGCTGCTCGCCGTTGCTGGATAATTTCGCCTCGGTCGTCGACTTCTTCGAATCGAACAGAGACTTGTCGCGACACACCGCTCTCCTGCATCGTGATTCCGTAAATCATATTGGCCGCCGTCATCGTCTTTTTGCTGTGCGTAACGACGATAAATTTGGTGGAATCCAGGAACTCCCTCAATACGGTGACGAAACGACCGATGTTGGCTTCGTCAAAGGGTGCGTCCACTTCGTCGAGGATGCAGAATGGGCTTGGACGGTATTGAAAAAAGGCCATGATGAGGGCGACCGCGGTCAGTGCCTTTTCACCGCCGCTGAGGAGCGTATTGCTCAAGGTTGTCTTTCCTGGCGGGGTAGCGATAATCTCGATGCCACTGTCTGGATCCTGCTCGTCCTCCAAAACAATATCCGCGAATCCGCCGCCAAACGATCTGCGATAGAGGTCTTGAAAGTTCGTTCGAATGGCCGCGAGCGTGTTGAGAAACATGTCGCGAGAATCTTCGTCGATCTTGTTCATCGTTTTGATGAGTGTCGTTTTTGCGTCGTCAAGATCACGGTGGTGGTTCGACAATCGACCGTAGCGAGTTTGCAGTTCATCGAGTTCGGCGAGGGCTTCCATGTTGACACCTCCCGACGCAGCAATCTCCTGGCGCAAATGGGAAATATCGGACTCGATTCTGCTTCGCTCCGATGGGCCTGGATTCGAGTCGGCCGAGGTTCCAATCAACTCCCGTATCCACCCCAGGTGCGGATCGATGGTCTCCACGGGGCTAGAATCTGGCCCTTGTTTCGCTTGCTGTTGAATGAACTGTTCTGCGGCCTCAGCAAGCGAATCGAGATCCAGTTGAAATTCGTGGGCATAGTGGTCTCGCAAGACATCCCATTGCGTCGACAGCTGATCCCGATGGGTTTGCAGGACTTGAATTCGATCCTGCCCCTTCTCGAGAGATCGTCTAGCCGTATCGAAGGCTCGAGTGGCGCTTTGCAACGCGGTGTTCTGAGCCTGTACTTTGGTGGCAAATTCGGCCCGTTGAGAATCGAGCGCCTCGATCGCGCCCCGCGCGGCTTCGGCTCGCAATTGAAACTCCGAAACCGAATTCCGATTCGACGCGATTCTGGTTTCGATGCTTCGCAACGATTCGACCGCCTGTGTTACGTTTCTAGCTCTTTCGGCCGAATCATGTTGCATTTGCTCCATCGTGATTCGCAGCCCCACCATTCGCTGTTCGATGCGAGCCATCTGAATGCGTCGCTCCGTGACGACGGATTGCTCGCTTTGCATTCGCTGTTCGCAATCGGCGTACTGTGCGGTCAAACGCCCGACCGCTGAGTCGATATCGTCCGTCATCGAAGCGAACTGCTCAAGTGACTGGACCGATTTTTCGATGAGAGACTGAACTTCGGCCAGTCGATTCCTAGTTGTGTCGACATTTTGCTGGTCTGTCGCAAGCGACTCGACAAGTTTCTCTCTGCGCTGCTTTACGGACTCCAGGCGCAGCTCGAGCGCAGTGCGATTCCGCTCGGCTTCGTGCGACTCGAGGTCTCGAACTCGCAGGAGGGCCTCCGATTCTACAATCGCCGATTGAGCGTTGGCGACGACGGCGACCCCATTGGAAATGCTTTCTTCCAAGTGCCGGATCTCTTCCCGCGCGGATTGCATTTCGCTTCGACGAGAAACGAGACCAAGTCCGGTTTGAAGTGAACCCAATGTAATACTGCCGTCGCTTTCGACCAACTGGCACTCGGCTGTGACGAATCGAAGCCCCGCGCCACGAAAGTGACTCAATTCCAACGCGGTCGAAAGCGTGTCGACAAACCATGTGTTGCCGAGCAGGAATCTCACCAATGGCTCGTAGGCTTGGTCAAAGCGAGTCATGCGATCGGCCCGCCCTAACACTCCGCGCAAACCGTCCAGCTGAATCTTCTCTCCCGAGCGTCTGCTGGCGAGGCGATCCATTCGAATCAACGTGACTCGCCCATCAATGGAATAGTTGCCGTTGTTGATCCAGTCGACGATTTGACCATTGCTGAGTACGATCGCATCCGAGTGAGTTCCCAACGCGACGTCGATCAGCGGTGCTAAATGCAATTCGGTGGTCAGCAGGTCCGCAACCAAACCGATCACTGTATCCCAAACGTTGCTGACGATCGAACTTGCATGATCCAATGACGACAGATCTGCTCCCTGCAAGTTGCGGATCGACTCTCCGGGTTCGGCCCGTCGATTTTCGCGAGCCAAACGAAGCAATTGCTGCCCGCCACGGCCGGCTCCCGTGAATTGATCCTCTAATTGTTCTAGAACGAGCAGTCGTTCTCGCACTCCATGCGTCTTTCCCTGAATGGAAATCAGCTGCTCTTGGGCATTCATGAGGGACAGTCGGTGACGTTGAACGCGGTCTTCGGCTTCCCGCTTTGCATCGGTTGCATACTCGGAAGCGGTCACGGCTTGTTGATATCGTTCGGCCGCAACCAATAGCTCCGACTCGATTTCTCTAAGCTCGTTTTGCGTTTGCGAAAACGTATTCTGCAACTGTTGAATCGAGTGGTCGAGCTGTTCCACGTGCAAGTGATATGCAGTCAGCTGAGAATGCGTTTTCGCAGCATCTTCGCGGATTTGATGCTGCGATGTCTTGGTGCTTTCCAGCTGCTTTCTGACTTCGAATAGCTCGGATTGCAATTCACTCCATTTGGATTCGTTCTGCTTGAGTTGAACTTGCGCTGCCCCACATTCCGCATCGACGAGGGCCAGTTCCGATTCTTTTTGAGCAATTTCGTCGGACGACAGGGAAGCTCGTTTTTCAAGCAACATGATCCGTTCTTGCAAGACGGTCTGCTCCGCCAGAAGTTCGGCGCCTCGTTCGATGGAGGCGGTCTGGCCACTTTCGGCTGACGCGAGATCACGCTGAGCTGCTAAGTACTCTTTGTGAGCCGACTCTTGGAGGACTTGTAATTCCTGCCATCGCGTTTGCTCCGAAGCAACAATTTCTTGTTGAGCTGCAAGTAGTTGGGCGAATTGTGCTTCATCGACATGAGCAGATTCGAGCTGTCGGACGACTTGTTGGCGTTCATGCTGCAACGCCATGCGGTCGATCCAGCCTAGCTGCTGGCGCTTGGTCTGCAATGCGAGGTTGAGTTCGCGGTAGCGATTTGCCTTGGCGGCTTGATTCTGAAGTGTGGTAAGGCGTTTGCCAAGCTCGTCGACAATGTCTCCCAGTCGCAACATGTTCTGATCAACGCGTACCAGCCGCCGCTCGGCTTCGACCTTTTTGGCCTTGAAACGTGAAATCCCTGCAGCTTCCTCGAAGATACCCCGCCGGTCCTTGGGTGAGGCCTGCAACAGCCGATCGACCTTTCCTTGTTCAATCAGGCTGTATGCGTCAACTCCAACTCCCGTTCCGCGAAAAAGATCCTTAACGTCTTTTAATCTGCAAGGTTGGTTGTTGATGGCATATTCGCCCTCGCCGCTTCGAAACACTCGACGGCTAACATGCACTTCGTCTGCATCTAGGCCGAACGTTCGTTTCGAGTTGTCGAGGATCAGTACGACTTCAGCACTATTGGCGGGCTTGCGCCCCCCTTCGGCCGAGCCTTTGAATATCACGTCCGCCATGTCGACGCCTCGCAAGGCTTTGGCGCTCTGGGCACCCAGTACCCACTTGACCGCGTCGACAACATTCGATTTTCCAGAGCCATTCGGACCGACAACGACCGTTATTCCATCTGGAAAATCGAATCGAGTTCGATCAGCAAAACTCTTGAACCCAACTAATTCGAGGGCTTTGAGCATGTCACCTTCCGAAAGTCTCTACGGCGGTTGTGGAATCCATTGCGGCTTCTAATGGTTTAGCAAGTCGAGTTCTTCGTCCGACAATTCCGAACTGATCATTTGCGATGGTTCGCTCGCTAAGTTCTTGCTGACAGGTGATTTCGACGGTTTAAACCAAGAAGTTGGAGACAACCATGCGAATTGCTTTTTCTCTTGCGTGTCGATGCTCGAACGATCAATCGACACGACATCGAGTATGGAATCATTGGAGGGTGTTGTATCCGAGAAGTTCTTTCGGACATACTCTCGACCTGCATAGGGTCGAGGGTTCATGGCAATCGGTGTCGTGAGAGCATTTTGCTTTGAAAGGACATCGATGGTATGAACCACGTCGTTGTAACTTGCCTGGATGGAAGCCATGCTTCGCAAGATCGAAACCAAGTCGCAGTTGGCGATCGACGTGTAGACTTCACCGGTCGCTTGCGTTTTCGTCAACTTGACCTGCCCACCCGGTACGGGCATGATCACCATTGACGGAGTCGGCGAGACAGGAGAGCTCATGTTCACGGCAATGCTATTTCCAAACAGTACTACTTCTTTCTTCTTTTGAAGCGACACGACCGCTAATGGAGTGGCACTTGGAATCTGCATGAATTGAAAACTCTGGCCAACCATTTCTCCCGAAACTGCGAGGTCCGTTGGGTTGCGTTGACGAATGGCCAAGAACGCTCCGAAGCGAAGCTCGGGCTCTCGTTCTTGGAGAAGCTCCTCTAACGCTTCTCTCGCAAACGAGTCTTCGTTGGCCTCGCGAACCAGGCCGACGTCGGTCCGGCCAAAAGCTCGCACGCAGGTGAGGCCCATGGGGCGCATCAATGCCCAC
>JBEBHM010000468.1:0-6924 GCA_040080875.1 Pirellula sp. | reverse complement strand
CCACTACACCGAGCACCAGAACCTACATGGTGGTATAAGGGGCTTCTTCGCCGCGAAGCTGGCAGAGCGCGTTGCCAGCTGCCCGCTGTTCGGCTTCTTTTTTGTTGCGACCCCACGCGGGCGCGAATCGTCGGCCAGTGATTTCGGCCACGATTTGAAAATGCTTGCTGTGGTCCGGTCCGCTCTCGTCGACCAAACGATAAACGGGTGTTCCCTTGAGATCTCTCTGCGCCAATTGCTGGAGCAGGGATTTGTAGTTGCCTCCACCGTGCCCATCGACCGCCAATCGGATCTCGGGCTCCATATGCTCAAGGATAAAGTGGGCTGCCGCCTCAAGTCCGCCGTCCAAATAAATCGCTGCCACGATGGCTTCAAATACATCGCTCAACAACGAGCGGGGCATTCCCGTCCGCATCATTCCTCGCCCCACAATGAGGCAATGGTCCAATTCCAAATGCCTAGAGATCTTGGCGCATACTCTACGTGAAACCACGACGGACTTGATCTTTGTGAGCTCCCCTTCCAAATAGTCCGGGTAAGAACGAAAGAGTCGCTCGCAGACAACCATCCCCAAGATCGAGTCGCCGAGAAACTCCATCCGCTCGTTCGACAACGTCCGTGTCGTGGCCACACTGGAGTGGGTCAAAGCTGACAATAGAATCGAAGCATCTTGAAACCGATACTTGATGATCGATTGGCAATGCTCCACCTTTTCTTCGACGCTGCGAGTGTCGTCCGGTGGAGTGGCTTCATTCATGGCTTGTTCAAAAATACGATGGGAACCAAATCTCGTACGATAGATTCTGTTATCGCAGGTTGTCGCAGTAATGACTAGTACGCCAAGGAAAAAGTCATAAACCCGACGGTTATCCTATTCGGGCAGGATCCGTCCTACCGACGAAAAATCGATGGAAAACATGGGAGTCTGTGTTCATGACTCGATTCTGCATGAGGCTGCTCGGTGAACTACATCGCATTACTCACCCTCTCGGGCATATCGCTAATTCTCGTTGCAGTGATTGTACGGTCTGTGTGGGTCGCCCTGTTGGATGCATCTCAAAATAGACGTGCATTGTTGCGACAAGCCGATTCGGAAAACAAACAGGCCATGAGTCTGGCGTCCAAACTACGGCGGACCTACGTCGATCTCTCGATGCGAACTCGGCAAACCGTTTGGCGAGAAGTCATGGTGGTCAAGATCGTTCAGGAATCCGAGGACGTTCGATCGTTTTACCTCGTCGATACCAATTACGAGCCTTTGCCCGCCTTTCAACCGGGCCAACACATCTTGCTCGAACGAACCCCGAAAAAGGGTCAATCCGGCGAGTGCCGCTGTTATTCCCTCTCCGATGATTGCTCGATGGGGCATTGGCGCATCTCCGTTAAGAAAAATTCAGAAGCGCCCACGAGCGTAAGTCGGTGGCTCAACGAGGAAGTCGGCGTCGGCGACATCTTGCGCGTTCGCGGACCGTCTGGTGCGTTTTATCTGAAGTCCGAGCCGAGTCGAAGCGTGGTGTTCGCTAGTGCTGGCATCGGAGTCACCCCCATGATTCCCATGCTAACGGAATCGATCCGAAGGAAACAACAGGCCATTCGGGTCTTCGCTCAGTTCCGAGACGTTGTGCATCTACCCTTCGCCGAACTCCTGATCAACATCGGAACACAGTACCCTTCCATCGACATGAATCTTTGGATCAGCCGCTTCCCGAAGGGAATCAAAAAGCGGAATGGTAAGTTTTTTTATGAAGGTAAATTCCAAGCAGCCGAGTTGCTAAGTCGCCCTTTGGCAACAGAGAATACGGACTACTATCTGTGTGGCCCCGAAGAATGGCAGTCCCGCATGCACGACGATCTCGTGGCGGGAGGCGTTTCCGAGGATTGCATCGAGTTTGAATTGTTTCATCAAGCCGAGAAACCTCGCGAACCGGAAGTGACTCTTGGCACTCGCAATATCCTCTTCCAACAATCAGGGGCCCTCGCGGAATTCGAATCCGTTCAGTCGAGCGTGCTCGGATGCGCATCCAAGAACAACGTAAGCATCGACAGTGGGTGCCGAATGGGCGCCTGCGGCAGCTGTGCCATTCGTCTGCTGCAAGGCAAAGTCCGATATACTCGCTCGCCACAATTCCCACTCAAGACCAACGAGATCCTCCCATGCGTATGCGTCCCCGAAACCGATCTCGTAGTAGATGCGTAGGGGGTTGAGGGATGAGTGGTGAGTGGTGAGTGGTGAGGGATGAGGGGCGATTTGAGCTTCACTGCAATTGTTGAAGCAGTTTGGCTAGCGGCAGGGTGTTTAGGACTTGGGCGGGGACCACGCCGGCTCGTCGGGCTTGCGTAATTCCGTACTTCATTAAATCCAAATTGGCGATGCTGTGCGCGTCGGTGTTGACGACGATCGTGACGCCTGCGTGGATAGCAGCCATCGTGTTGATGTCGTTCAAATCCAATCGCGATGGGTTGGCATTGAGCTCTAAATACTTGCCATACTTTTTTGCCGAATCAATCACCATCGCAATGTCAACGTCGTATGCCTCCCTGCGCGAGATCAATCGACCGGTTGGATGCGAAATCGCGTCTACGTTGGGATTCTGAATGGCCCCAACGATACGTTCCGTGATTTGAGTTCGCGATTGCTTTTGACCGTAGTGAATGCTTGCGGTGACCCAATCCGCCTGGGCCAAACACTCGTCGCTCAAATCCAATCGTCCATCTTCTAAGATGTCGCATTCGATTCCCTTGAGAACCCGAAACGAATCACCATACTTTTTGTTGATCTCGTCGATGGCGGTCCATTGTTCCAACAGCCTCGTTTCGTCCAAGCCACGGGCCATGGCAACCCGTTTCGAATGGTCGGTGATGGCGATGTACTCAAGCCCTCGCGCTCGAGCGGCCTCGGCCATTTCCTCGATCGAGCATTCTCCATCGGTCGCGTGTGTATGCATGTGCAAATCGCCGCGAATGTCCTGTAGCCGAATCAATTGGTCGAAACAGGCTTGCATGGCAGGCTCGAATTCACCTCGATCCTCACGCAATTCTGGTGGCACCCATGGCAACCCAACCATCGCATAGATTTCGGTCTCGTCTTCGCCCGCCAATTGCTTTGTCTCGTCGTTGGCGTCGAATACGCCATATTCATTGATTTTCATTCCCTTGGCTTTGGCCATGCCTCGCAATCGCACATTGTGTTCCTTGCTGCCTGTGAAGTACTGCAAGGCGGCGCCCCACGAAGCTTCCGGAACGACGCGCATGTCCACTTGAAAAGCATCGGTGACCCGGACGCTCATCTTGGTGTCGCCCCGCTGAATGATCTCGCCGATCAGTTCGAAGCTAGCAAAGTGATCCATCACCGACGAGACTTGGTCGCTGATCACGAGCACATCCAAATCGCCGATCGTCTCTTTGCCGCGTCGATAGCTGCCGGCAAAATCCAATCGCTGCACGTGGGTACACCCGGTCATATGGGCTCGCAGCCGATCCACCAGATAGTCGGCTACGTCGATGGTCAGCCGTCGCGATGCCTTCTCGGCGATCTGCATGTTCTGCAAAATCGATTGCTGCGTCTTTTCTCCGAAACCTTTGAGCGAAGCAACGAGGCCCGCTTCGCATGCTGCGCGGAGCGAAGGCAGATCGTGGACATTCAACTCCTGAAACAGCTTCATGGCTTTCTTTGCGCCCACACCTGGAATACCCATGATGTCCCGGAGCGTACGTGGGACTTGCTGACGGAGTTTTTCGAGCTGCGGCAATCTGCCTGTTTTGACGAGCACTTGTGATTTTTCAGCCAACGTCGAGCCGATCCCGTCGATCGATGTCAAATCGGTCCCTGACTCGATCAACGCACTGATCGAATCGGACAAGTCGCGGATCGCTTTCGCTCCGTTGCGGTAGGCACGTATTCGAAATGCGTTTTCACCCGACAACTCGAGCAAGTCGGCCATCTCTTCAAACGTATTCGCGATTTCAATGTTGGTGATCAAAGCAGCCTCGCGAGCAACCATTAGCTCAAAGCGGGATTTCGAAAGCTCGATCCAGGGAATTCTTCGCTTTGCTTTCTGGGTTCTTAAGCGCCAATATCTTATCAAAGACGGACGAGGGGAGATTTCCACCAAAGATCGTGCCACCGGCTGGAACGGCGTTGAGGATGGAACGCATCCCGGCGATTTCCTCGCTGGATGCATCGATTCTGATCGCGTCGCAATCGAATAGAACCCAGTCCAACCGAGGCGTGCAGACACCGTATTGGGCCGACTGTTCCAAATCCAAGTGCACCACCACCGCGCTCAGGATGGGATTGCACAACAGCGCCGTAACTCGCTCGTGATCGTTGACAGAACCGGTGTCGACCACGCGTCCATTGAAACCCGCCTTGCCATGGCTCAGCGTTCCGAAATCGACGTTCCGAAGTCTTAGCTGGGCAGCGAATTGCTCCATCAATTGATCCGACTTGGAGCTTTTGACGATCCCAATGATCTTGATGTGCCCTTGTTGGCCCTTGGGAAAGAGCAAGTCCATGATGGCATCGCCAACCTTTTGCGGTTTTCCATAGAGTGGAGAAACGTGAGGCGAAAGGGATGGCCCGGCGTTGACCTCCACGACCGCTCCTCGCTGATCGTCCAACGGCACGCGGATATCTTTGGCGAGAATGTCGAGGCCTGCGACGTCGAGGCCGACAACCCTCGCCGCCAAGACCGATTGTTCGGCGGTCAGCGGATGCACGTCTTCGGTGCAGTCAGTTGTTAAATCTCCCGTTCGACGAATGATGACCGTCTTGCCTTTTTCTGGTACCGAATCGATCGTATAGCCTTGCTTGTTCAATTCGACGACCGTAGACCCGCTCAATAAAACGACTCCGAGCGGGTCTGTATAGGCTTCGCCACGCCGCGGGTCGCTGTTGACCACTGCAACCAGTTGCGCAATAGTGGATACTCCGTCGCCAATCACGCATTCGCTGTGTCCCTTGGCCGCCGCGACGAGGCGGTTTCCAACTACAAGTAAACGATAGTGATCGCCGGCTGCAAATTGCTCGACGAGCACATCGTTGGTCTCACCATCGCGAACGGCAATGTGATACGCGTGCATGATGTCCTCGCGGGTATACAGTTCGATCGAGATGCCTCGCTGGTGATTGGAATTGCATGGCTTGACGACGACAGGAAAGCCAATTTCCTGAGCCGCCACCCAAGCGTCATCGGCGTCGACGACTGCTCTCCCATGCGGCACGGGAACTCCCACTTGTCGCAACAATCGCTTCGTGAGATCTTTGTCGCTCGCGATCGCTTCCGCGATGGCGCTGGTGGCATCGGTCTCTGCAGTCCAAATGCGGCGTTGAAGCTTGCCCTCGCCCAGTTGAACCAACGAGCCTCGGTTCAACCGAGTGTAAGGAATATTGCGCCGACGGGCCGCGCGAAGAATTGCCCTAGAGCTTGGCCCCAATCGAACGTCGTCTGCGAAATCAAACAACTCGCGAACTTTTTGTCCAAGCGGATACACCTCCAACGAATCCGGGCTGTCCAACCACTCGCGCGCATACAGAAAACATTTCTCGCTGAGCGACTGCTCCTCCATCTCCATCGCCAACACGGTTTCCTTCGCAAGCACAGTTTCCTTCGCAAGCACGGTTTCCTTCGCAAGCACGGTTTCCTTCGCAAGCACGGTTTCCTTCGCAAGCACGGTTTCCTTCGCAAGCACAGGCACCCGCGAAGTTTCCGACGGCGAAAGCGGTCTCACCTCGATTCCACATGCCAGTTCTGCCGTTGGTACACCGGCCAAGGCCGAAAACCACCTGGCAACGCTCAGCCAAATTGCCGAATCCGATTTTACGGCTGATAATTGTTCGACAATGCGGGTTGCATTCACCACGCTCTGCGGATGGGTGGTCGTAAACTGTTTGGCATCGAGAAAATCACGCAACAGCAAAACCATGCGGTTGGGGACTTCCTGAAGAAAAGGGGCGTCTGGTCGGCGTGAATGCAATTCCAACATTGGCAAACTGGACCAACGATTGGGACCGCAGAGGGGCACGAATTGATAAGTTGTCATCAGTCAAATAGGTTACTAGTCCAAGCTCAAGACACTCCCTGCGTCCAGATTTCGCACTAGTCTAACACGGAATTCCATTTCGCGCAGCGAGTTGCTCGCTTTGAACCCATAGTAGCAGGCACACTCCGTGTGCCGTCCCGCGTGCCGTCCGCAAATGCCAATGTTGTCGTGGCTAGTGAGTCTTGCGTCTATTTGAGCTTGGTCACCGGGCGAAAATTGGACTCGGCAGAGTTGTTGCCCGATGGTGTAATTGCCCGCTTCGTTTCGATTCCTGAAGCGAATTGGACTTGGCTACTCTCATCGCCCAATCCACGAAATGCGACGGCTTTGCTCGTAGGCATTTCGACTTCGACAAGTCGAATTCGGCGTGAAACAGCTTCGCGGATGGGGACCGTCTTGGCTGGTGCATCTCGGCTTTCCATGGCCGTTCGATCTTCAGGATCCAACAGCATTGGGTTCCATCGAGGCTTGGTATCGTAGTCTTGCGGAGCGGATAGCGGTTTGACGTTGGAGTATTCACGCGCAGGAAGCGTGTTGGGGATCGCAGACGGGTCAACCAAAGGCAACGAAATCGAATTGTCGAATTGATTCTTAGGCATCGCATCTTTTGCTAGCGCATCCATTGCGGGAGAAGTTGTTATCGGGCGATTCAAGCTATCGTTCGATCCTCGGTCGATTGCCACCATCGGAAGTTTCCGAACATCACCCTCGTTGCCAGTCTGCGGTTTGGACAGGCTGCCAAACCCACCGCCAAACCCAGGTGGCCGAGTCGATTCGGGATCGGCCATGTTGCTTTGGGGCGATCCAGGAAGCACTTGGGTGTTGGGCCTGATTGAGCTGGGTTGCGTTGGATAGTTTTGGGTTCCAGGCATGGTTCCATAC
>JBEBHM010001240.1:0-1794 GCA_040080875.1 Pirellula sp. | reverse complement strand
CTGGATGGTAACTGGACCAATGGTGGTCCGAATACCGAGTCTGGGAACGGAAATATTGTTGAAGCGGCTGCTTTGAATAACTTCTCATTCCGAATGGCATTCCTGCCTGGCGATGCGAATCTTGTGCAGAATTACGTGGTGAATTCCACGGATTCAAGCCGAGTGATGATGAAACAGAATGAGTACTTCATCCCAGCACTCACGCCGCCAGCGTCGCCTGGTTACGATCCTAAGTCCGACTTGGACGGAAGTGCGATTATCAACTCCTTTGATCAGTTCTCGACGCTCAGCAGACAAAACTCGTTCTTGCTGCCAGCACCGGGACCATCCATGTCGTTCAATCTTGTCGGCAACAAGTCCACAAGTGACCGAGATTCGTTGCTTGCGAGCAGCAATATGATCGAGGAATTGACCGTCGAAGATGACTTTGGATTTGAAACCGTGCAAACGATGGATAATCTAGAAGAAACTTCGGTTTCCGCCGACGGTGTCGCGGATGGGTCGAGCGAAAGTGATTCACTCGACGAGGTCATGAGCCTATTTGGGCAGGATTCCGAAGAGGGCTTTTTCGAATTGATTTAATTCGTGCCGATTGGATCGCTAGTAGCGAATATTCGGCCCGGGTTTTGGGGATTCTAGGAAGGACTGAACTTTCCTAGAATCATTGTGGGTAGTTTGGTTACCTTGGAGTAGTCAGTACCGCAAATTATTATTTTGATATCGCAGTTTAGAGGGGATTCCTAGATGAAATTTTGTAGACGATTGGTACTTTCACTTGCGGGTTTATTTGCATTAACGTCGCAATCGAATGCCGGATTCATTTTCGATATTGGTGATGTGACAACGGATGCTGGCATGCTAGTTATTGTGCCAGTTACGGTAACCACACCGGATGGGACACAGTTTGGCGGTGGCGGTGGATTCAACTTGGCCGTGGATGCGTTTCTTGGTGCAACAGCTTTAGGCAATGGACTTCCAGCCGGACTGACGTTTGATGCGATTCCGGTTAGCGGCAGTGCTTATTTTGCAGGTCCTACGAAGAATGATGCGTTCAATGTAGGGTTTAACGTGGATGGAATTGTGAATGGCAATTCGGCCATCGGCGCAGCTCCCAATCTTGTCAACAACGTTCCGTCAACGGTTTTCAACCTTCGATTCAATGTTGCGCCTGGCGTTGCTGCTGGGACGGTATTCGGGCTGAATTTTGCGTCGAACGCCCTCACGTCTGCGACCAACTCCGCTGGTACAGCTTTGACTCTTAATGCCGGGGGAGCGGGTATCGGAGGTGAGTACGCGCTTCGTTCGGGGTCGATTACGATCACTGCGATTCCTGAGCCCTCCTCGATTGCCTTGACAGGAATAGCGCTGTTGGGTGCTGTTGTTTTTGCAAGAAGAAGGATGAAGTAAAGCCAAAGTCTTTGCTTGTCAATGTATGCACGGCCGACTCAGCAAAATATTGGTTTTCACTTCTCTGATTTTGCTGGGTGGGTCGCCACGTGGTTACTGCGACCTGACGTTCCAATACTTGACCACCCATCCGGATGCGATAGGACAACCAACGGTACGTGGCCGAACCCTATCCAATATTAGTGTTTTTGAAAGCCAGCTTTTCTTTGGCTACGGAGATTGGGCCGCTGACACCGGCCCAATGACCATTCGGAGTTTCAGTTCCACTTCCGGACTATGGTCCAGCTCGCTTCTGACGTTCGGATCCGAAGCGATCAGTCATTATCGTCAGATTGCAAATCGGCTTTACGCGGTGAACGTCGATCCACTTGGGCTTCCCCAAGCGAA
>JBEBHM010000467.1:0-6932 GCA_040080875.1 Pirellula sp. | reverse complement strand
GCTAGGCGATCGGCTATTATTGTGCTGCGATTCGCGGAAGTCTTCCCGAGTTGGTGCTTTCACTATGACTATCCGTTCCGCCAAAAAGAGGTCTACAACGGCCCGGTCGATCCAAAAAATTTCCGATCGGGTTATCGCACAGCACGATGGACGTGGTGGGCTTATTCCGATGTCCCGACGCTCCTCATTCAAGCCTATGACGACATTCGGGATAGTGGGGCTCTGGAGGAACTGTCGCGAGAACGAGGAATCGACGCCGCTGCGATCATCGAATCGAATCTCATTCGCGAAGCGTGCGAACAAGTAATCGCGAACGAAGATCAATTGACGAACATGAGCCCAACGGCTTGGCGGGGCCTCATTGGAGCTGGCAAGACGATTCGCGAACCAAGGTACGTGCACGAACCCGTCCGCAGACTAAAGCGCTTTGTCGAAACACAGTTTTTTTACGACGGAATGTGGTCCGAAGGATCGCCTGACTATGGTTCGCAATCTGTGGGTGGCCTCGAACAAGTGTTGCAACAGCTTAAGGGCTACAGCGACCCTCCAAACTACATTGACTCGATCGACGGTCGTCGCTTTGATGCATTGGATTTGTCGAATGACTTTGTCGCATTGAAGCTAGCTCGGGACGCTTTGTCAAAGATGCGACTTCCCAATGGACGTGCGGTGCCCGTGCACGACACTTGGCCAACTAGCCAACGCGGCAGCACTTCCAAAACCGAGCCCTATCTATTGCCCGCCCTCGGGCATGCTTGTCTCGGCGGAGGGCAGGCCGAACATCAAACGCAGTTTCACCTTACTTGGTCTGGTGGGTACGGACATAGTCACGGCGACAACCTCAGTCTGATGCTTTTTGCCGATCAGAGGGAGCAATTGTCCGATCTCGGATACACGCATACGGCATATCGGTCATGGACGCTGGCGACCTCTGCCCACAACACCGTCGTCATCGACGGCAAGAACCAAGACCTTGGAAACAAAGAATCTCCGACCGATGGGGCACTCCAATGGTTCGATGTGTCCAACGAACACGTTCAAGTGGTGCGAGCCTCTGGCGAAAAGGGATATCCTGGACTAGCGCAACTTTATTCACGTTCGTTGATCGTCATCCAAATCGATGAGCGACGATACTACGCAGTAGATATGTTCGACGTCATGGGGGGGGACCAACATGATTACTTCCTGCACGGCGACGCCGACGTGAATATGCAGATCGGCTCAAGCGAGGGTTTCACGCCGATCGATACGCTCTTGCCCAGCGGAATGAAATGGATTCCAACTCGGAACGAAGGGGAAACTGGAAAGATCAAAGAGCCCTACTACGCGTACGGATTCCTTCGCGATTTGTCGAGCAAGCGACTCAGTTCCGACCAGACTGAATTCGTTACCATTCGCCCCTCCGGAGAGTCCACCTCGGGGCTTCGTTTGGCTCTTCTTACGCAACGCGATAGCCAACTCGTCTTGGGCAAGAACCCATCGATTCGGCGCGCTGCAGAAGACGATGCGAAGTTGGAAGAATACCAGCGTCCATTTATGATGTTGAGGCAGAATTCGGCATCGACCCTAAGTCGATTTGTGACGGTGGTGGAACCGTTCCTCGGAACGCCGACCATTCAATCGATCGAGAGAGTTCAGTCTACGGAAGCCGAATTGGCTATTAAAGTCCAACTGCAAAATAGAGTTGATCTCATCGTAGTGCGTGCGAAAACACCTGTAGAATTCAATGCTGGGCCATCGAAGGCGTCCTTTGTCGGCGAATTGGGAGTATTGACCCTTGTCAACCCGAATGCCAATGCAAACACAACGCGAGGCTTTGCGATCGCAGGCAGATGGAGACATGGCGAGTACGAACTCAAATCGCCAAAACCTGTCGAGGCGAAGTTAATGGCCGTCGATTCGGAAGGACTGCTCGTGCGTGGAATCAATCTAACGGTTCCACCTCCCGGGACGGTGGTTCGAATCAAGACGCTCGATGACTGGGTTTACCCATTTACGCTTCAACAATCGACCCTCTTGGGGGATGGGCTTCGTCTGCAAGTGCGTGAAGTTGCAGCGATCGATTTCGACTTGGCGAAAAAACGATTTCAATTGCGGTCCTTTCCGCAGCGCGAACATCAAGGAGATGTCATGGTTGAATGGGTCGTGCCCGAATCGAGCCGCCGCTAAACGGTTAGTCTTCCGACTGCGGTTCCTGAATCGATTCGGCAGATGATTCGGTCGACGATTCGCCGGGCTTTGCGGGGTACGCGTTGGAGGTTTTTTCTCTCCAGATCGGCTTGCGTTGTCGAGCTTTGGGGTGATGGGCTGCTTGCATCTCAGGGATGGTTTTTTCGTCCAGCGATTTGGAAAGCGGTCGCGAAGCCGCTTGAACCAAGGTCGCGTCTAGCCTTTTTTCGTCGAGTCGCAGAATCTCATTGATTTCGAATTCAACCTCTTGGCCTTCGTCCAAGTATTGACTGGGCAATCCCTTGAGGACCGAGTAGTGAAAGAAAACGTCGTCGCGGAAATGTTCGGAACGAATAAATCCAAACTTCCGGTCAGGTATGAGTCGAACGATGATGCCAACTCGCATGGCTTTACCCGCGTCCCTCGGGTCGGAGTCGACCTACACTACTTTGAAAGTACTTCTTGCGGCGTGCGATGACTGCATCACGGCTGTGGCGTTCGGAGAGGTCTTCCAAGTTCGATTGGCAATATCGGCAGCCGATGCTCTCAATATGAAACTTGATATACTCCGTTTGGTCGTCCATCATCGCGCCCAGCAAATAGCTGCCTAGTTCTTCGCGCGACGGGCAGCTCAGTCGGTGTCGTCGCCAAATGTCGCCGACCGTATGCACACCGCTATCTCGACGCCCTATCAGATGAGTTAGGCGTTGACGAAGATCTGCTTCGGTTCTTAGCGCTTGCTCGACTCGTGTCATTGCTTCGTTCGGTAACGACTCTTCGATGTAGGCTAAAAGCATTTGGTCCGTAATCATGGAACTAACTATTCCTCAATGCTCCAACAGCCAACGTGACATTTTGACCGCCAAAGCCAAAACTGTTGTTCAGCGCGACTTTGATTTTGGATGGTCTTGCGACGTTGGGAACGTAATCGAGATCGCAATCGGGATCCGGCGTATTTTGATTGATGGTAGGTGGCAAGACTCCATCGCGAATTGCCATCAAGCACACAATCATTTCGGTTACCCCAGCGGCTGCAATCAGATGCCCCATCATACTCTTGGTGCTCGAAACGGGTGTAAGTTTGGCGCGATCTCCGAACACGCCCTTGCAGGCCAGCGTCTCGGTACGATCATTGACCGACGTGCTGGTACCGTGGGCATTGACGTATCCGATTTCATCCAAATTCAATTTTGCATCAGCAATTGCATGGCGCATGCAGCCTATCGCGCCGCGCCCTTCGGGATGAATATCGGTGATTCGGTATGCATCCGCAGTGCTGCCATAGCCAAGCACTTCGCCGAACACTTCCGCTCCACGTCGACGTGCATGTTCATATTCCTCAAGGATCACGATCGCAGCACCTTCGCCAAGAACGAATCCGTCCCGATCCTTGTCAAATGGCCGCGAGGCTTTGCTCGGATCGTGGTTTCGTTGCGAAAGCGTCGTGAGCAAGCTGAATCCGGTCAGTCCAAAGGGATGGATCATGCTGTGGGCTCCGCCTGCGATCATTGCGTCGGCATCGCCACATCGGATAAGTTCTGTTGCTTCGCCGACCGCTTGGCTACTTGCGGCGCAGGCGGTTAGGCAATTGCTGTTTGGCCCCTGTGCATCGAAGAAAGTTGCAAGGTGAGCAGCCGGCATGTTGGGTTCTTGCTCCAATTCAGCTTCAACATCCAATATTTCGCGACCGCGTTGCAAAAACGCAGCCAGGTCGAATGGGCCATTGGCAACACCGGCAGCCATCATGCTGGTGAAATTGTGGAAGTCCTGGTTCCCCTCGCCGGCACCCATATAAACTCCAAGTCGAGTAGGTGCCATGCCGGAATCGAGAATCCCCGATTGTCGTATGGCCTGCTTGGCGGCTCCGATGGCAAATCGCGTGTGTCGCCCCCGGTGTTCCCAAGTGATTATGTCTTCGCCTTCTCGCGACACATCCCAATTTTTAACTTCTGCCGCGATCGTAGTCGGATAACCGGTTGGGTCAAAAACCGTGATCTGACCGACACCGCTTTGTCCTTCTTTCAACGCGGACCAAACGGTGCGGACATCATGCCCAAGAGGATTGACCATTCCAATTCCGGTAACCACAACACGCCGACGCATCAACACAATCTCTCCTAAGATAAGTTCATTCGCGAGCACCGATTTCAAGGAAATCAGACCAACAATCGGCTTTAACGCTAACGTGCTCGATTCAACTCGTAAAGACGTGCGGCTTGGCGTTCGGCCTCCACCATATGCTCGGGTGGTTGTATTCTATTCCCGTTTTGATCGACAGCAACGTCGAACAGCTTAAGAATACGTAGAGTTCGTAGCAAATCCTCTGGCGGAAAGAGAGCTCCTTCGCCAAATCGATCATCCAAAAAAGCAAACCACAACTCGAATTCCGCCCGCAGCTGGCCATTGACGGTCACTTTGCCCTCAACAATGGCTCCCGATGGCTGCTTGTCCTGCACGACAGCGGACAAGATCATTTGGTCGCCTGGAATCACCAGTTCATGAAAGACAGCTTTGGAGACTTTAGCAAGCACCGTTTTGGTTCGAAACCCGCCAGCCTCGGAAACCAGAAGCCCTCCGGTTTGAGCCATCCCCTCGATAATCAACGAATGGGGATAGTGAGGGTGACCAGGCAAGTAATCATCGATTGGTTCCTCTCCGAAACTGACGTTTTTATAGGCTGTTGCTCGCGTGTCGCGAACAAATTCCGTAAATCGATCGATCCAAAACCAACGCATGCAAGCGATCCCGCCTTAAGCTATTTTGGAAACCACGTATCGGCACAGGTCACTTACGGTCAGTAAGTCACCAAAATCTTGAACTCGAGGGTTCTTTTCAAACTTGCTCAAGTCCGCCCAAGGCATTCGCTTTTTGAGCTCTTCGATACCCGACGAAGTGACTCGACCGTCCTGAACATAGTTGCTCTCGGTCAAAATATCTTTTGGGAACAGGTCTTCGGTTGCGATTTTGATCCCGAAGCTCTTTTCCAATTTGAATACGATATCCAGAAAGTCGATGGATTCCGCACCCAAGTCACCCACCATCGTGGCGTCTGGAGTCACTTCGTCCTCATCGACCCCAAGGGCGTCGACCAAGGCTGTTTGGACCTTGGAAAAAACATCTTCACTGACTTGCATTTTCGATTGTTCCTCGAACAAAGACTTTCAAATTTCTTTGAGAAAGGGGAATTGAAACGGACATCCCTGGTTTTTGGGGATCTTTAAATAACGTTTTTCCAGTAAATTGGCTAGCCCACCGGGTCTTTTTCACTGCTTTTCAGCAAGATCCGTATCTTCTAACGACTCGCAAGCTCTAGCAAGTGGCTAATTTCGTCCCACCAATGGGTTTCAGTCCAGTCCAAAAGTGCCAATGCGTCCCGAACCTGTTCCAATTGCTCCGGTACGCTGATGGATTCATCGACGAACAGTATGGGTTCGTGCCCAATTCGGACAAGCCCACCGCGAACTCCGCCCAGCCATTCACACCGCACCGAGATCCCTTCTTGGGACGCAATCTCCAACAACCTCTCCAGTTTTTCAACGGTTTGAACCATGAGTACTCCACACTTCTCCATTAGGCCATTGCAAAACGATTGTCCCAATCGTTTTCGAGCATTGTAGAACGATTGTCCCAATCGTTTTCGAGCCATTGAGTCCCAACCAATCGGGAAAATGGTTCTACTCTGGCACAACTCGCGCAGCCAATTCTTGAAATCGACGCATCCCAAGTGACTTCGACAAATCGCAAATGACTCTGTTGTTTGTTGTGTTTTTGTTTTTCTTGACTTGATTCTGAACCGCTTGTTCGTGTAGTACAGAATGACGATTGTCGTTCCGTCTCGACGCACGTCGGCGAGGTAAAGTAGCGACTGGTGATCGAAAATTCCATATCAACTGAATGATTCACATGCCGGAAATCCGCTCGACCACCCACCGCGTTCCGCAAGTTCCTACGTTGATCAGTCATGCTCACGAACCGGTTTCGGACTCTCTTCTCTCTGGCCAAGATTCGTTGGCCACTCTTCAGGAACGTGTGATTCAGCTCGAACGACTTGCGGCCGTAGGAGAACTTACGAGCACGACGACTCATGAATTTAACAACCTGCTTATGACGATTCTCAATTACGCAAAAATGGGAATTCGCAACAAAGACGAAGCGAGTCGCGATAAAGCCTTCCAGCGAATTCTGGACGCGGCCAACCGAGGTGCAAAAATCACAAGCACCGTCCTAGCCCTCGCGCGCAATCGGAGCGGAGATCTGGAACCTACGAATCTGGTTCCAGTCGTCCAAGATACGCTCGTGTTACTCGAGCGGGAAATGCAAAAATACCGTATCGCCATTGAATCACAGTTTGAAGTGGTCCCACCAATTCAAGCCGCCGGAAATCAAATTCAAAGGTTGGTGCTCAATCTGCTCACCAACGCCCGCCAGGCGATTGGGGAGGCGGGAACGATTCGCATCCGTATCTACTTCGAAGCGAATGCCAATTGCGTCGTGCTCTCGGTGCGAGACTCGGGCTGTGGGATCCCTCCCGAAAACCTTCCTCGAATCTTCGAGCCATTTTTTACCACCAAGAACGGGCCAGACTCGAGCGGAA
Source organism: Pirellula sp. (assembly GCA_040080875.1). Lineage (GTDB taxonomy): Bacteria > Planctomycetota > Planctomycetia > Pirellulales > Pirellulaceae > JBKCUI01. The sequence goes on along the minus strand of JBEBHM010000467.1, from coordinate 169 downwards.
AAGGTGGAACGGGCATTGGGCTTTCGGCGTGTAAAGATATAGTAGATCAGCATCATGGACGCATCCGAGTCGAAAGCACGGTTGGCAAAGGAACCGCCTTCGTTATTCGCTTTCCAGCGATCAACACGGATTTCATCGAATCTCGTTCGATCGCTTGAACCAGCGCCGT
>JBEBHM010000466.1:0-6937 GCA_040080875.1 Pirellula sp. | reverse complement strand
TGCGTTTATGGGAGCCCTTGAATTGTCCTACGATCGAGATTGGGCCAGGTTTCGTTGCTCGTACTTCTATGCGTCGGGCGATAGCGATCCGAATGACGGACGGGCGACCGGTTTTGATGCGATCTTTGACAATCCCAATTTCGCTGGCGGAGAATTCAGCTATTGGAATAGACAGCAAATCAAGTTGTTCGGCGTCAATTTAGTCCAGCGTCAAAGCTTGATTCCCAACCTGCGAAGCAGCAAGTTTCAGGGGCAAACCAATTTTGTGAATCCAGGAATTCAGTTGATCAATGCTGGCTTTGATGCGGACTTGACGACCAAGACCAAACTCATCACCAATGCCAACTATTTGTGGTTCAATCACACTGCGCCGCTTGAAACCTTTGTGTTTCAAGGGGACATTCGAGACCAAATCGGTCTGGACTTGAGCGCGGGACTCGAATATCGTCCGCTCCTCAATAACAACGTCGTATTTGTTGGAGGCCTCTCGGGCCTATTGGTAGGAAACGGATTTCGGGACCTGTATCAGCCACTTGAGGGACACGTGAGTGACCTCGCGGCCGGTTTCTTTGAGGCTTCATTCGAGTACTAAACATGAGCAGATGTCGAAACGAATCCTTAGTTCGATTCGCATCTGGAGTTGTGTTTCTGACGGTTTGGCTAATTGTCATGCCCTCCGTCACTCTTGCACAAGCCGTACGACCCTTAATACCTCCTGGCACCAAGTTTCACGCGCCGAGCACTCCCGCCAAAACTGGTGACGATCCGTGGGGACCGGCTAGGCATCTTGGCATTGCTGGCAACGCTTCGTATCCGATTCCCAACGATTTGCTGCACGTCGATTTGTACCGCCAATCAAAAGACGATGCACTGGCCAAAAGTGCATCGTGCATTCACTGCCACAGCGATGTGGGTAATATGCATCCACCCAACACCGTTTCAATCGGGTGTGTCGACTGCCATGGAGGCAATGCCAATAGCTTTGCAAAGAATGGCTCTCACGTCGCAGCCCGATATCCGGAGCTATGGTCCTCGTCGGCAAATCCTGTTCGCAGCTATGCTCTGCTCAATCATGAGAGTCCCGAATTCGTTCGATTCGTCAATCCAGGCGATCTCCGAGTCGCTCACGTTGCGTGCGGACAATGCCATGCCAACGAGGTGTTGCAGCTGCGCAAGAGCATGATGACCCATGGATGCATGCTGTGGGGTGCGGCCATTTACAACAATGGCGGTTCGCCTGAAAAATCGCCTCGATACGGCGAGAGCTACTCGATGCATGGCAAGCCGCAGCGGCTGCAAACCGTACCACCACCGACGCCCTACGAAATGGATCGCAAAGGGGTCTTGCCCTTTTTGGATCCATTGCCACGCTTCGAATCCTCTCAACCGGGCAACATTCTTCGAATCTTCGAACGAGGTGGTCGGTTTAGAGCGGAGACAGGAATTCCGGAGCGGCTTGAGGAGCCTGGTCGGCCTCGAGAAAGACTCGGTACACGTGGACTTGGCACGGAGAACCGAACGGATCCCGTGTTTATCGGTTTGCAGAAGACGCGGTTGCTCGACCCGACGTTGAACTTCCTAGGGACCAACGACCACCCTGGCGACTATCGAAGCAGCGGATGCAGCGCTTGCCACGTTGTCTATGCAAACGATCGATCTCCAACCGCGAGCGGACCCTTTTCAAAGTATGGACATCTCGGCCGAGCTGCCTCCGAACGAGATGAATGGGTCAAGTACATTGACCCAACCGTACCAAAAAACGAATCAGGGCATCCGATACAGCATGTCTTTACCAACAGCATGCCGACCAGCCAATGCATGGTATGTCACATGCACCCAGGCACGAACGTGCTCAACACCTACCTTGGATACATGTGGTGGGACAATGAGACCGATGGCCATCATATGTATCCCAAAGAGCAAAAGAATCCAACCGCCGAAGAACTTGTTCAGGCCTCGATGTCCAATCCCGAGGAGGCAGCCGCCCGAGGGCTGTGGGGCAATCCCGCGTTTTTGAAAAATGTGTCCGATCTCAATCCTCACTTGCATCACACTCAGTTCGCCGATTTCCACGGGCATGGATGGGTGTTCCGAGCCGTCTTCAAGAAGGATCGAGAAGGGCAATTGTTGGACCATTTGGGCACCAAGATCGAACATCCGACAACGGAGCATCTGATGGCATCTGTTGCGCCCTCCAACGAGTTTGAAAAAATTCATGGCAAGCAACGCGACGGAGTTCCTGTTCATATGATGGACATTCATATGGAAAAGGGGATGCATTGCGTCGACTGCCACTTTTATCAAGATAGTCACGGCGACACGAAACTATACGGTGAAGTTCGTGCGGCCATCGAAATCCAGTGCATCGATTGCCATGGTGATGCCAAACAATCGCTGGTCGACAAAGTGGAGCACATGCTCCGGGGCGGACATCCCGCCAAGCTCTCGACCAGTGGCCCCGCCGCCGCCAAAGAGCCTACCAATTTGCTCGCCCTGCGCACTGCCTTTGGCCAGCCACGCTTTGAAATTCAACGCGCTCCGGGCAAGAAACCCAAACTCATTCAGCGAAGCAACGTCGAAAAAAATCTCTTTTGGGAAGTGACTCAAACTGCGGATACGATCGATCCGAAAAGCGCCGAGTACAATCCCAAGAGCCACATCGCCAAGACCGTACGGATGGACAGCGATGGCGTCATGCGTTGGGGAGATCAACTCCCAAATGAAAAATGCGCCCATCAAAATAACAACATGAGCTGCATCGCGTGCCATAGTTCGTGGAACCCAAGTTGCTTCGGGTGCCATCTGCCACAAAAGGCCAACGTCAAGGCTCCTAATTTGCACGGACTCGGCGAAGTCTCTCGCAATCGGATTTCCTACAATTTCCAAACGTTGCGAGATGATGTCTACATGCTCGCACGCGACGGCAACGTTACCGGAAATCGCATCGGACCGGCTCGCAGTTCGTGCGCGATCCATGTAGGAAGCTTTAACGGAAATCGCGAATCGGTATACGTCCAGCAACAAACCATCAGCGGCGAAGGTCTCAGCGGGATCGCGTTTAGCACCAACGTGCCGCATACGGTTCGCGGCGGCCCCGGTTGGAACGAAGCAAGTCCACATGCAGGACCAGGAACGTCCGAAACCAAATCGTGTTCCGACTGCCATGTTTCGATCAACAATGATAACAACGCGATCATGTCGCAATTGCTAATGCAGGGAACGGGTTATACCAATTTCATCGGCAAGTACTGCTGGGTCGGCGCTGGTGAACATGGATTCGAAGGAGTTGTGGTTACAGAACAAAGCGAACCTCAAGCGGTCATCGGCAGCACGCTTCATGAAATCGCGTATCCTCACAATTATGAGGAGCATGTAAAACACCATCGCGAATTGGAGCACGCCCATGAGCATCCGGGCCGCGACATTCTCGAAGTCCTGAGTCCGCGCTATCGTAAGCCCGAGATTTTATCGCTGCAACATCGGGGTGAGTTTTTATATGCAGCTTGCGGAGAGGCAGGACTGCGTGTCTTTGACATTGCATTCATCGACCATAAAGCTTTTTCAGAACGTATCACGTCAGCACCAGTCTCTCCACTTGGGCAACGGCTGTACGTTCGCACAAAGTACGCAACCGCGGTCGCTGCACCAACCACCATTGCTCCCGATCCGACACGGACCCACCGCCCAGAGAACTTCGAGCAGCCTGTTCACCCGCTGTTCGCATACATCTATGTCACCGACAAGTACGAAGGACTGGTGATGGTAAGCGCCGCGACGTTATTGGATGGAAATCCATCCAACAACTTCATGCAACGCGAACTGACCTTTAATCCCAACAATATTTTGTGCGGAGCCAAGTCCATTACGATCGCTGGAACATATGCATACATTTGTTGCGATGCTGGTCTCGTCGTTGTAGACCTCAGCAACCCAAAACAGCCTTCGGTTTGCTCGGTCGTGGGGCACGAGTTGCTTCACCACCCCAAGAGTGTCGCAGTTCAATTTCGCTATGCGTTTGTCTGCGACGAGGCTGGCGTCCATGTGCTAGACGTCACCGAGCTCGCTTCTCCTAGGCATGTTCATTCGGTCCCGCTGCACGAGGCCAATAGTATCTACCTAGGGCGTACGTATGCGTATGTTGCAGGTGGAAAAGAGGGGCTCATCATACTCAACATTACGAATCCTGAGTCAGCCTTTGTGGATCAAGTCTATACGGCAGGAGGACAAATCAACGATGCCCACGATGTCAAACTTGGCATCACCAACGTCAGCCAATTCGCATACATTGCCGATGGGAAAAATGGACTGCGTGTCGTGCAACTAACGAGCCCAGAGTTGCCAGGCAACGATGGCTTTTCGCCTAGGCCCAATCCGTGTCTAATCGCAACCCGCGAACTTCCAAAGGACGGGCATGCCCTTTGTGTCTCACGCGGCGTCGACCGCGACCGGGCTGTCGATGAGTCGGGCAATCAAATCGCAGTCTTTGGACGCATCGGTGCCCGGCCATTGAACAAGCACGAAGCCGCTCGCATGGTTCGAAGGAGTGACGGAAGCCTTTATCAAGTGAGCGACGACCCGTTCGATCGTCGTGTCTATGAGTACCCCGAGGGCCTTCAACGTCCGCTACAATCTGCTGATCTATCGCGTCCATCGGCGATTCGAAAGTGAGTCCCGATTCCAAAGAACGCTATTCACATTGTCTTTGGTTATTGGATCAATCGCTCGCATCAAAACGTGCGATGGTTTGGCGCTCAGAATTTGAGTATCACGCCGGGATGGGCGGTAGGCTATTTCTTTGTGCCGATCTTCAATTTGTTTCGTCCGTATGTAGCCATGTCGGAACTTCACAAATCGAGTCACAACCCGATCGCATGGACGAAAAGCGATTCAGGAGGACTAACGTCGTTGTGGTGGGCGCTCTGGATCCTGGCTGGTTTTCTCGGTCAGATTGCATTTCGGATCGCGGTTGGCGCGGACACGCTACCAGAGATTCAAGCATCTACGGTCGCACAACTGGTCAGTGACGTTGCAGAAATTCCCTTGTCGCTCGTCGCGTTCTTTCTGGTCTCCAGTATTCAAAAGGCCCAGCAGCGATGGGTCGATCAAGACTCAATCCAAAAGACCTAACCAAGTCCGAGAATGCACAACAAAAGGATTGGTACGCGAGTTGCCTTTCGGATATCATGAACGGCCATCCGTAACGTCTTGTACTGTCGAGGGAATCGTGGGCACTCATCGCATTTCTGGCTGGCCTGCAGTCGTATTCTTCGGTTTCGTCGCTTGGACGATCACTGGTCTTTCATTGCAATCGCATGGACAAGACGTCTCGTCAACCAAACGAACGATGCTCGATGTGGTCCGAGCGATCGATTCCGTCAGCCCGAAAGAAATGGAGTGGGTTACGGCGTTTGTTGAAAAGCGATTGTCCCAGTTTCCGAAAGATTCGCTTGCGCACTGCATGCAGGCCATAATCCACTTTCGCTCGCAGGATTTCGAGAAAACACTAAAATCGATTCAGGCTGCCAACGCGGGCGATACGGCCGACTTGACACGATCGACCATGGCCAAATTCCAATTGCTGTGCGCTATCAACACCGATGATCAACCGCAATCCAATCGGCTCTTCCAGGCGTTGATGCAGGCGAGTCAACGCGAATCAACTTCGATGCCGAATCGCAAGTCGTTTTGCGAGTGGCTCGGAGAGATTGTTGGGACGCTTGACCATCCCGATGCGCAATCTCCCATCGATCCCGAAACGCTCTCGACCGCCAAACGGAATATGCGTGCGATGGCCGAAGTGACTTTGAGTCAGGCTTTTGACCACCACTACGAATTGGCCAAGGCCCGTACAGATCGCATCGCCCAATCGTTGAACAAACATACAGAGCTTGGAGACGCTGCTTTTCGCGAACACGCAAAAGAACAGTCGGATCAACTCACCAAACTCGAAACCATCATGTCCGAGTCGACCAAAGAGAAAAAGGAGTTTTCCGACACGAACTTGGCGGCTACCAAAACTCTCAAGAATCAAGTCGTTGGCCTCCGTGACCAGATTCGTGGGATCGAACGTGAATGGGCGATTGTGACGCCAGGGATGCCTCGTCCCATTCCGCCGCCGATCCCCCCTCGACGTGAACTAATCTACGTGGATCCGTTTCAGATTCGTATCGTAGTGGAATACGTCGAAGGGAGACGATACGAACGGCAGATTCAGGAACGCCGTTCGACTTTCGATATGGAGGCCGAGCGTGACCTCATTTATCAGGGGCAGTTGGGTTTATATAACAGTCAAAGTACTTTGTACCAACAATACCAATCGAACTTATCGGAATGGAAGCGTCAGGACGCTGGTCGTAGAAAGCAACTGGCTGAGCGACGCACCGACCTAGAAAACCAACTGGCTCAGGTCCGAACTCAACTCGACCAATTGGAGGATGACCGAAAAGACAACATGGGTGGAAACTCCGATATCAAGAAAGCCATAACGCAACTCAAGCTCGAACTGCAAGCCATACAAGATGTCATGCGAGCAGCAGATCTTGGCAAACCGCATCTCGCCCTCAGAACGAATCGAGTCGACGGGTGGCTCATCGCCGAAGAGAAGAGTCGTTTGGTGCGGCTCTACCAAGGCCAACTCTAAATTTCGGCCAACTTCGACTACCCTCAGGCGCTTTCGAAACAGCAAGACCTCCATCTCGATTCCAACGATCGATCAGGAGTACCGCGATGCTGAGACCGAGAGCCAATAAGAAGCACTATTGAATCGATGAATACTCAAGTTGCGACAAGTGTTGATGATGAATTGACAAAAAGCGACTTGCGCTGCGATCTTGTAATAGGGCCTTCTTAGTAGTTACACCAGAGGCATTCGGTTTTAGTTTCCTTGACCTTGCCCGAGGAGGCCTTATTGTCGATAAGAAACTCATGCCGTTTCCAC
>JBEBHM010000465.1:0-6941 GCA_040080875.1 Pirellula sp. | reverse complement strand
GTATCGCTGTTTGCCGGTATTTGGCTTTCGAATCCAGCGTACATCTCTGGTTTGATGCCGCGAGCGTACGCACCGCCGCCAAACGTATTAGGCTTGAAGGGACCAACGAATGCGATGTTCGCATCGGGCTTGATCGATTCCTCTAGTCCCATCGCCCAAAAGCATCCGTTGACGATCATTCGCCGATAGCCATCATTCAAGAGATCTTCAGGTGTGCCGTACAGAGTCGTAAAAACGCGACCCGACTTTCCAGACGAGGATTTGTATGTCCGAGTCCACTCGGAGGGCATCGGCGGTTTGGTTGCATCGGCAGGCGAAGCGGGCGTCATGCCATTGAGCGGTTGGGCCATGGTCAAGATCTCGCCATCGGTTGGCTTGCCGACGTAGCCACCCGCTTGCACCCAAACGTCCTTAACGCCCCGCAGAATAGGATGCGATTTTTTGTCGTCGAGGATGGTGATTCGTGTGCTCTGCGTGTGATTCTTTCCGTAGTGCCCGACCCAAGTCTGTCCGAGCACTTGATGTCCAAACCCGAGTTCATACTCGGTTCCTTTGTAGTTATACGAGTACTTCGAAAACGGATCGTTGTCGTTCATCTTGAATGCGTGAGTCGCTGTTCGCATTCCGACGACGGGGCCACCGCGCCCGAGATACTCATCAAGATGTTTCATCTGCTCTTTAGGGAAATTCTGAAAGCGCAGAAAGACGACCGCGAGATCGGCGGTATCTAATGCCTCCATCCCGGGCATGTTCGAGTTACCCGCGACAATCTCACCGGAGTCTGGGTCGATATTGAACAGAACCGTACATCGGAAGCCATGATGCTTGGCCAAAATGCGAGCTAGCTCGGGGAGTGATTCTTCGGAACGATACTCATGGTCACCGGCGAGAAAGACAATGTGTTTGCCGTTGCCAGAGCCTTGTGCGCCCAGGTAGGTCAGCGGTCCCGCTGCCGAAGTTAGCGATGCCATCCCAAAAAGGGCAAGAAAAGCAGCAAGCAAATGTTTTTTCATTTGTCGGTTTACTGAAGGAAAGGAAGTGAAGTGGTATCTACAAAGCGAGCTTCAAAGTATTCAATTTCAGGTCAATCATAGTAATCGATAGCACCGAGCCCGTTTGGGGTTTTGCGGCATACTGCCAAAGTTTCCGTCCATATGTTCGTGCGCAATTCTGCTCGCATGTAGCACTAGGCGGATTTTACCGAACACAATCCACTTTCCAGATGAGCCGACGGTGTTTAAGCTGTCTAATTCCTAAATATTTCTCCTATGAACTCGATGCGAATTCGGTGGTCTATGCTCGATTCCTCTCTACGCCATTGGATCCGTTGGATTCCGGCAATCCTGTTGGCATTTTTCCAGTCTTCCCGATGCATCTCGAGCGAACTCGAACTGAAGAAAGGGGATCACGTATGTTTGATTGGAAATGCGCTCGGCGAACGGCTGCAACATCATAACTACTGGGAGCGGAGTCTCATCGAACGGTTCCCAAACCTGGAGCTATCGGTTCGGAACTTGTGCTTTCCTGGCGATGAGCCCGTCGAACGTATCCGATCGATGAGCTTTGGGGCACCTGATGATCACCTCGCTCATTCTAAGGCGACTGTGGTGCTCTATTTTTTCGGATTCAACGAGTCGTTTGGAGGGCGTGATGGTCTCTCCAGATTCAGCAGGGAGATTCGAGAGCTAATCGACCATGCGAAGAATCAAAACTATTCAGGCAACGGCGCCCCCAGGATCGTGCTTGTTTCTCCGATTGCGTTCGAGAATACCGGCGATTCGAATCTTCCCAATGGCGAGAACGAAAACAAAAACATCGCTGCCTACACCAAGGCCCTTCGCGAAGCCGCCACTCAAGCGATGGTCGGGTTCGTAGATCTCTTTGAACCGACCAGCAAGCTCTTTGAACAATCTAGAGAACGATTGACGCTCAATGGTGTTCATCTCAACGATGCTGGCTACAAGGCACTTGCCTCCATTCTCAACGATGGTCTTTTTGGTCCCGCACCTAAGAAGCTCGACGAAAACCCCAAGCTTCTTGCGGCCATCCAAGACAAGAATTTTCATTGGTGGCATCGCTACCGAGCCGTCAACGGATATTCCATCTACGGCAAACGAGGGGAAGCAGGTTCGGATGGTACCTATCGCAATCGTGAAGTGATGGAACGTGAGCGCGCAATCCTCGATCAAATGTGCAGCAATCGCGACTCTCGGATCTGGAAGATCGCACAAAACCAATCCGTTCCAGAGACGATTGACGACTCGAACACGCTGCCGTTCATCGAACCCAAATCCAATGTGACCGGCGATCAAAAGGATCCTAACAAGAAGGCTGGGAAACTGGGATCGCTCGATTATCTAACCGCCGAAGAACAGCAAAAGAAGTTTAAGATGGCACCGGGCTATGAGATCACGTTGGTCGCATCCGAAGAGATGTTCCCCGATCTTGCCAAGCCCGTCTCCATGAATTTCGACGCCAAAGGGAGACTTTGGGTGTCTACCATGCCAAGCTACCCGCAATGGAAACCCAAGACAAAACTTGATGACAAGATTTTGATCCTGGAAGATGACAACGGCGACGGCAAAGCGGATCGATGCAAGGTCTTTGCGGATGGTTTGCACCAACCAACCGGTTTTGAGTTGGGGCATGGGGGGGCCTATGTCGCCGAACAGCCCGACATCCTGTTCTTGCAGGATACCAATGGTGACGACGTGGCGGATGTCAGAGTACACAAGCTCTTTGGCTTTGATACAGCCGATTCGCACCATGGAATCGCAGCTTTCGAATGGGGCCCAGACGGAGCGCTCTACTTCAACGAAGGTACCTTCAAGCAATCGCAAGTCGAGACACCCTATGGATTGCAACGGCTTTCGGAAGCAGGCGTTTGGCGCTACGACCCTCGAACGGAACGTCTGGACGTGCATATCTCCCTATCTTTTGCAAACCCGTGGGGACACGTCTTCGATCGTTGGGGACAAAATTTCATTAGTGACGCTTCGCCAGGTTACAACTATTGGGCAACTCCGATATCAGGCAAATCGGTCTATCCCGACAAACATCTCGGCGGTGCTCAAGCCAATGGGTTCTTCAAATCCAAAGAACCAAGACACTTTATCGAGAAGCGAACCCGTCCCTCATCCGGCTGCGAACTCGTTTCAAGTCGTCAGTTTTTCGAAAAAGATCAAGGTAATTTCTTGATCAACAATGTCATCGGTGATCGAAGCGTATTGCAACATACGATGGTCGACAAGGACTCCGGATTCGAGGGTAAAGAGATTACACCCTTGGTCTACTGCGAGGATGGAAATTTTCGGCCCGTCGACCTGCAGTTTGGCCCAGACGGTGCCCTCTACATTGTCGATTGGCACAATGCGCTCATCGGACACCTGCAACACAATCTGCGAGAGCCAAATCGAGATCATTCGCACGGACGTATTTGGCGCGTTGCCGCCAAAGACAGACCTGTGATCAAGAGCCCCAAGATCGATCAAGCGTCCATCGAATCGATCCTAGACCTATTGAAGGAACCAGAGGATCGGACACGCTATCGCGCCCGGCGCGAGCTGGCAGCGCGTCCCACCAAGACACTCATCCCTGCTCTTCAGGCTTGGCTCGCCAAGATCCCAACCACCGATTCGGAATCGATTCGTTGGAGGCTCGAGGGGTTATGGCTCTACCAAACTCACAATGTGATTGAGGAAAAATTACTCCGCGAACTGCTCCAATCCTCGGAGCCTCGGGCTAGAGCTGCTGCAACTCGTGTACTCGGCTACTGGCGAAATAACGTACCCGAAGTGAACTCTCTGATCAAAGCTCAGCTCAACGACAAACATCCGCGCGTTCGAATCGAAGCCGTTCGGGCCAGCAGCTATCTCAAACCTGCGGACATTCAAGAAGCGGTTCTCGATGTCTTGAACTACGAAATCGATGACGAGCTCCAATACGCATTGGATGAAACGTTGCGTCTGTTCGAAAGCCACCCCTGATTCTCGCGACTTGGTCCACCCGAAAATGCGTTTGATGTCGACGAATGTTTCCGTTCGATTGCTTGTGCTGGTCTCCGCCGTCGTCCAGTTTCAATCGCCCGCCATGGCTCAGAACAGTCACGAAGGTCATGGGGCTCATGGCGTTGCAAAGGTCGAAGTTCCAAAGATCTTCCTGGACAAGAGTCCAAAGATCGTTGAATATCAATTGAAGCGGCTTTCGAATGAACAGTTACTGTTGGTCGAGCGAAAAGCCGACGACCCCAAGTACATCCCTATCCATGTTGCAATCGCAGAGAGGATTGGAATGTCGATTGCGGATCGAAAGAGTGCGGTCGAGTCGTTGGCCACGTTACAAAAAACATCGATCACAGTCGAGATTTTCAAGATCTTGAACAAGTTGGATGAGAAGCTTGAGAATCGACTCATCGCCCGCGACCTTGTTCAAGTCATTTTGTCGCAACCACCGGAATCGCTCAAGGCTGCTCATGGTATTCTGGATCAATCGATCGATGCGAACTCCAGTCTTGCTCGACGGGGCGCGTGGGCAGCCTTGCTCTCAGGGGACAACGACACGGATTTGGGAGAGCGAATTAAGAAAGAGGAGCGAATTCTAGATTTCCTTCAGTCGTTTCCTTGGGTCAGCTCGCCCGCGAAAAGGAATCGACTGCGACCACAAGTCGTCGCACTATTGGACAACCAATCCATCGAAATACAAAAAGCCGCCATCCAAGCGATGGAGACGATCGAATCGGACGGAAAGGACTCATTCGTGAAGCTTGCTGCATTCTTTTCCAACGATGCTCTTAGGAACAATGCGATCCATGCTTTGCTCAAAATACCGATGGCCGATCGAGATCCCATTTTGAGCGCATCGCTTGCGAAAGAACTCGTCTTGATGGCCGAGCGGACACCAGCCGAATTGCGAACCGAAGATCCATTCTTAGATGCAATGCAATTGGTGGACGGACTCCTGCCGTGGATCGACCCAACGGAAGCCAAGGAGTATCGGCAACGATTGGATGCTGTCACGGTCCGTGTGATTCGTATTGAGACCGTCATGGAAGAGATGCGGTATGACTTAAAGCACTTTGCTGTGCAAGCAGGGCGCCCCTGCCAGATTGTTCTTAAGAATAGCGATCTTATGCCTCACAACCTAGTCATCACGACGCCCGGCAAACTCAAGGAAGTTGCGTTGCTGGCAGCCGCCATGGCTCCGGACGAGGCTCCGACCGGAAAACAGTATGTTCCCCAGAACGAAAATGTTTTGTGGGCAACAGGAATGGTGCAGGCCAATAAACAAGAGAGGCTAACGTTTACCGCCCCAACCGTTCCCGGCGAGTATCCGTACGTATGCACTTTCCCAAACCATTGGATGCGAATGTACGGTGTGATGGTCGTGATTAACGATCTCGACCGATGGCTAAAGAACCCACAACCCCCTACCGATCCGATCGGAAACAATCGTTCGTTTGTGAAAAAATGGAGGCTGCTTGATTTGGAATCGCAGATCGAGTCAGGATTGCGTGGTCGATCGGATGAAATTGGGGCGCGCCTTCTGAAGGAGGCCACTTGCCTTCAATGCCATCAACACGGCGCAGAGGGTCGAATCATAGGACCCAGCCTGACCGACCTCGCCGCCAGGTGGAAAGGGAACTCTGCGGCTATCCTCCGTGAAGTTCTAGAACCGTCGCATACCATCGACCCCAAGTATGCGACTCAGACGGTCGTGACCGAGGATGGAAAAACCTATTCTGGAATCGTCCTATCGGCAAACGATGAGTCGATCACCTTTGCCCCTGGCCCCGATCAAAAAGCCCCGACGGTAATTAAGCGTTCGGAAATCGAGGAAGTCGCAAAATCCTCCAAGTCCATGATGCCAGACGGTTTGATGGATCAGTACACTCAAGATGAGATCTTCGAGCTGCTCGCCTACTTGGTGAAGCCCCGACCATAAGTCGCCCACAAGTGGGTCGCATGTGGGTCGCATCTGCCGGATGCGACCTTCGCTTCGCAAAACATGAATCATCATGATACCCCATCGGCACAGTCGCGCAGTCGCACTCGGCAAGTGCGACCCACGGGCAAGTGCGACCCACGGGCGAAAGCCGCGAATGCCATAGGCTCTGCAATCCATCCACTAAAACAATGGCCGCAGGCACAAGTGAAAGCCCGTTCGCTATACTAAGTCGTCATTTCCGACAGCACATTCATTGTATTAACAGGAAGCTAACATGGAGACCATACTCCTTCGACGATCCTTTGGACTAACGTGTGGAACCGTACTGGCCGCTAGCGCTGGATCATTGTTGGCTCAGGATCCACCAGCAACGCCACAACCGACAGGCCCCTTGGAGATGCCATTCGAACGCGACTACGACGCGCCCAAATTCAAGCCGTCGTGGAAGAAACAACAGATCAACCGAACCATGGCTCAAGATTTTGTTATCTATGCGCACTCGGATCTCGAGATGGTTCGCAAATTACTCGAACGCGAGCCAGGTCTCCTCAACGCGTCGATCGACTGGGGTGGAGGGGACTGGGAAACGGCCTTGGGTGGAGCATCGCACATGGGCCGCCGAGACATCGTCGATCTTCTGCTGGCCAAGGGTGCTCGGTTCGACCACTTTTGCGCCGCAATGCTTGGGCAACTTGAAGCAATCAAATCTTTCTTGGCACTGCAGCCGACACTTATCGATGCCAAAGGGCCACACGGATTCAGTTTGCATTTCCATGCACAAGTGGGTGGCGATGCAGCCAAAACAACCTTGGACTATCTGCAATCGATCAAGCAGATAGAGCTTAAGCCGGTTCCGTTCCTGCAGAAGAAGGAACCGACAGAAACGAAAGCCACACCGGAATCCAACCCCAAATGACCTTCTGAATCAACGTTTTCGTTGGTTGTGTGTTGAGCCTGAGGCGCTAGCCGAGTTTCGTGATCGATCGGCTAGCGCCTCA
>JBEBHM010000464.1:0-6942 GCA_040080875.1 Pirellula sp. | reverse complement strand
ATACAAATCACCGATCGATTCGGATGGAAAGTCAACGGTGCTCTCCGCACGACCAAAATTTTTGCCACACGAGAATTCGAGCAAAATACAAGCCGTGACGAGAGCGAGTCGTTGAAGCATTTTGGATTCCATGGATTGGTTTAGCAAAACGTTAGGACCTAGAATACCAAATCACACGACGGAGCGTTGCGATTTCACACGGACACCCCACGTGCCAGAGTTAATCCGCGGCAACAATCGAAGTCAAGAAACGGACAGAAAGTAGAGCGAGAGAAGCCCGCTAAACCGAACGTGTTCTGCGCGCATAGAAATTCGCTTCGGTTCGACACGCCGGTGCATTGCAGAATGCTCGACATGCTCGCACCAGTTTGGGTGACGTTTGGGTGACCGGTGCGAGTAAAGAAGGCGGAGATATGCACAGGACACGCCCTCCTGTGCAGCACTGTTGAAAAGTGGTTGCAGTTGTGTTTTGTACAAGACAATGAGTCAAACTCGCTTCGGTTAGTCCAACCTCCGGCAACTTATCTCCTGATTGTACCTGCCCCGGTTTGGGTGACGTTTGGGTGACCGGTGCGAGAAAGCGCAAGACATTTTTCCTTCAGAACGCAGAAAGTAATTAGGCTGCCTTCGTTGTTATGATCGCCCAGCAGCAAGACTACGTAGCGAGCATGCCCTTACGGCAAGTAAAGGATCGAGCTCAAAATTTTAGAACCGGCTGATCTGCGCTGATTTCTGCAATCGGCTTGCCGATTCTGGATTGGAAACGAGGCGATGACAGGGTTCAAACGGCTCTGCGGGTATTGACAGAAATTGACGCGAGATTTTTTCAGCATGTTGTCTTGCTGAGTTTTCCCCCAAAGCCTTTAGGTCTGAAACTTCACGTGCATCGTCCAAAGAAAAACGTCCTGGTCGGGTCACCGCGTCAATTCGCACCATTCGCTGACGTGTCATCGCCCATGCTAATCCAAGTGTGCCACAAACTTGGGCTTCTTGAAGTAGGTCGACGATCCCTTTATTCCAGCGAAGGAGCCCTCCTTTTCGACGTTTTTCGTTCACATCAAACGGTTCAGAAGTCGTTCCAATGCTCAATACATCGATTTGGTCAATTGGCCAATTGAGCGCTGTAGTCGCTTCGACGAGTCCCACCATTGCCGGACAATTTGCCCAGACACCTCCGTCGAGGAATGAACGCCCCGCCGCGTCTGTGAAAGCACTGTAATAGGTTGGTGCTGCCGATGTAGACAAAGCCACCGATTTCGCAGTCAATTTGTAATCCATCCGATATGCATCGCTATGTGCAGTCTTGAATAGCTGAATGCTTCCGTTAACTGCATTGAATGCCGGAATTACAAGTCGGTTTGATGACTCGCCAAAGGTTCGGTCGCCAAGAACCTGGTGGATAGATTCCTCCAATATTTTCTGACTGTGTTTTGGCCGCAAGGCATGTCGGCAAAACGAAACAACCATTCCACGGATCCCTGCACTGGCAGTCGGAAATATGACTGGCCCCTTCTTCACATACAAGTCCACGATGTCCGTGAGAGGAACGCCAAGGCCAATCGCGATCGCGATGATGCCACCCGTCGAAGTCCCTGTTATCAAATCGAAATGCTCTCGGATCGACTTTCCCGAAATTGCTTCCAAAGTGCAAAGTACGGAAGACGTGTACGCACCTTTTACTCCACCGCCATCGAGTGAGAGGATGCGATAACGCTTCTTACGCCTATTTTCGTCGCTGATATCGTTCATGCTGTGCCTTTCGGATAGTGATCGGAATATCGGGATGAACTCCACCACCGAGCCAGTCGCCGGTCGCGTGCCAGACCTCATAGAAGTAAAGCCATAGCGAAGTCCAAGGAACAATCGTTAAGGCGATCGGATCTGTAGGCCTCCATTCGCCGCTTCCTGGAAGGTATAGACAAAGCCTTTCCTGCGCATACATGTGCGGAATCTTTGCACCGTCTTTGTTTCGCCGAAGCAACGGTTCTACTACACGCACTTCGGGACCGTCTCCGCCACGTTGATTGAACTGCACTGTGTAGACCGCTGAAACGTCTGTCGGCTGGAGTCGCCCCGTCGCAATCAATTTCCCTTCGCGCACGTAGCTACGGAATTCCGGCCACCAAAGGCGGAAATAAGCCAACTGCTCACCTTGTCCAAGTCTCCGTTGCGGAATCAAACTTTAGTCTCCATGAAATGTATTCGTCGGCATTCTCATTCCGCCTAGAGAACTGGCTGCTGGAACGAGTAGCCCGCTTCGAGGACGAACTTGCAAAATGCCATTGGCGCGTGGCGAAACAACTTGGCTTTCGGCCAGTTTCCTCACGGCTGATCGTACGGGCGACTCACCGAATAGTTCCGACAGTTCTTCCTCGATTCGATCGAGGCCGCGCGCATTCTGTAATCGTTCCCAACGATCGCGAAAAGCCGTTACCGCTTTTCCAAAATCCCGGTAGGATGCTGGATTGTTGTCCCACTTCTCGCAGATGTTTTCCGATGGGTGTGCTGGGTTTGTTAGCCTAAGTCGTTGGTTCGATTCGATCGTCTGAACCGTCCTGTCAAGAATTGACTCAAGTGCGTTGGTACAGAGTTGCTGGCTTTCGTAGAAGTGCCCGCTGAGCGTCGTCAGGATGATTGACGGTGGAGCTAGCTTCGGTCGATCGGCGTATTCAATATCACGCCACCGCTTGTAGAGCTGAACGCAGCGTTTGAGCGCGGGCTTGGAGTGAATTGCTTCTTTCTCTGGAACTGGATCGACTTGAGCTCGCGCGTACTTTTCGTTCAATACGAATACTGGAACACACTGATCTTCGAACCAGTCTGCCTGTCCAATCGGATTCGTCGACTTCCAGCAATCGTTTTCTGGATGCAGAAGGGCCAAATTGGCATTTAGATCAGGAACGAGGATACAGTTGCCGCCATGCTCTTCATCCAGAATTGCGGGCGCAATGTCGAGGTGAAAATCGCCTGAATATTCCAAGCGAATGCAACGAGGCATCTGTTTCATCATCGGGCGATATGTAGCAGACTCAAATAAGCGATCCCAAATCATCTGGTAAAGTTCCCCTGGATGACATTCATCGGTTAGCATCAACTTGCAAACTGCATCTAGGTCGAACTCAGATCGTCCAAAGGGCTTCGTGGTCGTGCCAATACGTTGGGAACCTTGCGGGAAAATGTGAGGTGAGAATTCACGCAACGGACTACCCTCACGTGAAAGCCAATTCGCTACCGCTGCATAGTGCCCACGAGCACGCTGATCTTGCGTCTCTGTCAGTTGGAGATTCACACAGACAATCTCCAGGAGTGCATCCAAAGTGTGATTGCTGGCGGCAATGTTGAAAGCCATGTTTTCATTTCTCCGTTTCGTTTTGGACGACAGTTCTCGCCTTCGCACGAATTTCGTCCGCGCAACCGGCAGGTTTCCTAAAGAATACGACGGCGAATGGACGAAGTAAATAGATTGACTATTAAACTAGTCCGCGTTATTATGTGAAAAGACTTCAAAAACACTGAGGGACTGGCACTATGGACGAAAACAAAGAAAAAGAGAAAGATTTGGTCCAGTTAGCTCGGCTTGCTCTTGCTGGCCGTCCACAGGACATTCAGACCTACGTGACCCGCATTTCCCGCAAATACCAAAAGTTGGCTCCAGATCTTGGCGACCGACTCAAGGATTTGATGAAACTTGCGCCGACGCGGCAGTCACCGCTTAGAAGTGATGGGGTTGCGACTATCCCGGTTGATCGCGATAGTCGGCTTCAACTACTCAGGCATGAGCCCCAAGGCACACTGAACCACGAGCCGATTTGGACCGCCGCAATTGCTGAACAATTGAATCAGATCGTATCAGAACACAAACGATCCAATGAATTGCTGAGCAGTGGACTAGCGCCTACTCGAACTGCAATCTTCACTGGGCCACCTGGCGTAGGGAAAACAATGGCTGCTCGCTGGTTGGCTACTCAACTCGACCGACCGCTTCTGATTTTGGATCTCTCTGCGGTTATGAGTAGTTTTCTTGGTCGTACAGGCTCAAATGTCCGGCATGTGCTGGACTACGCCAAGGGGGTCTCCTGCGTACTCCTTCTGGATGAACTCGATGCAATTGCAAAACGCCGCGATGACTCACAGGAAGTTGGCGAACTCAAGCGATTAGTGACAGTTCTGCTACAGGAAATCGACGACTGGCCGGAGGGAGGCTTGCTGATCGCTGCAAGTAACCATCAGGAGTTGCTCGACCCTGCCGTTTGGCGACGGTTTGAAATGCAGATCCAGTTCGCACTTCCTCAGTTGTCAGCAGTCGAGCAAGCGATTCGTCTGTTTGTAGATGATAAGGCCGCATTGAAGGACGTTTGGGCAACGGCATTGGCCGAGTTGCTGCTTGGCCATTCGTTCAGTGATATTGAACGAGAACTCAAGAATCTTCGTCGGCAAGCCGTACTCAGCAACTGTTCATTGGAAGAGCTGTTTCCAAAGCTGGTTCGACAACATATTGATGACCAATCGAAGTCCGGGAAAAAGGATATAGCATTAAAATTATCCGGAGCTGGTATGTCGCAGCGGACCGTTAACGAGCTTACGGGGATTAGTCGTGATACACTTCGTAAGATGAATCGAAACGGCGAACCACAATCGGATCAGAGCTAAACATGGCAAAGCAACCCAACTTTCTCCTGGGAAATGGGCATCGACTCACGTCACCAGTGCGCGTAGTTAAGAAACCTGAACCCAAAGATCCGCCCTACGATGTTCCCTCCGCGAAGGCCCGGTTGGCGCCGCAACTTGCTTCCGCGATCTCTACATTTACAAAGTTACCGCAAAATGCATGTCCAGACGGATACACGGTCGGACTGATAACGCTGCACCCACAATACACGGCGAAATCCTATTTTCCATCGGCCTTGTTGCGAGAGGCACGTATGGAAGCAATTGGCTCTCGGCCTACTCGAACAACGCCTGAAAAATGGACGAAACAAGGCGATCCTGAGGAATCACCGACGACCGAACTGTATGTAGCGGCACGTCGAAAAGACTTTGAAGAGTTCGCGAAACAACTTCCCGTTTTGCCTGACGGTGAAAAAAGTGCAGGCGATTTGTTTAAGGTTGAAGCCTTTCGCGCTCCTCTTTCGACCGATCGTGTCCAGCGAATCCGAAGCAAGGTTGATCGGTTAATGTTGGAAGTCGTTCTACATACCAGCGGTATTCCAAAACCCGCTCACATTCTTGAAGCATTCGAGGCGTACGCAACGTCGCTGGAACTCGATGCCGATTTAGATCGTAGGTTTGAAGTTGGCGGATTGTGTTTCCTGCCAGTAAGATCCTCGAGAGAATCGATCGCTGAGCTGAGCCAGTTTTCTTTCCTACGCACAATTCGAGAAATGCCGGGATTGCGACCACTTCGCCCAATCATTCGTGCCACATCAAAAACTAAACCTTTTCCTGTTTCGCTTCCAGCATCACAACCAATCGACAAACAGTTGCGTGCGGCTGTGTTCGATGGTGGCATCTCCGACGAGATGCATCAGTCGTCGTTTGCTCATGCCCATGATCCCGTCGGAATAGGTGCGGCTGTTGACGGTTACGTCGACCATGGTACCGGCGTTACCTCCGCCGTATTGTTCGGGCCGTTGATTAAAGGTGTGCTACTGCCACAACCCTACGGTTATGTGGATCACTATCGAGTGCTTGATGGCCTGTCGAGTAAAGATCCTCTTGAACTCTATGACGCGCTCACTCGAATTCGCGATGTTCTGCAATCTCGGAAGTATGCGTTCATCAATCTCAGTATTGGTCCTGCGTTGCCTATCGAAGACTACGAGGTTCATGCATGGACTGCGGTGATTGACTCGTTGTTATCTGACGGTGAAGCGTTGACTACAATCGCCGTTGGAAACGAAGGGGAACAGGATCACGACTCTGGGAACGCACGTGTTCAAGTTCCGTCTGATTCCGTGAACTCGTTGGCAATTGGTGCTGCAAGTAGTAATGGCAAGGTTTGGCAGCGGGCACCGTATAGCTGTATCGGCCCAGGACGCAGTCCGGGACTGATCAAGCCCGAAGTCGTTGCATTTGGAGGTAGCAGCGGTGAGCCATTCTTTGTACTTGATCAATCGGTTTCGATCGCTATTCCCGATGCAGGAACCAGCTACGCTGCTCCATATGCGCTTCGGATGGGAATGGGTGTTCGAGCACATTTTGGAGCGGGACTATCAACGCTGGCGATCAAATCTCTTTTGGTCCACAGCTCCGAGCCAAGCCAAAAAATACCGTTGCGTGAAATCGGTTGGGGACGAGTTCCGCAGGAATTGGAGTCGATTGTCGTTTGTCCAGACGGGGTTGCCAGGGTGGTCTATCAGGGAGAACTGACACCAGGGCAGTATTTGCGCACACCCGTACCGCTTCCTTCTGGTGATCTTGATGGCATGCTTACCCTCACAGCTACGTTTTGTTTCGCTTGTCAGACGGACCCGGAAGATCCAAGCAACTACACACGAGGTGGACTTGACATCACATTCCGGCCCCATGCTGGCAAATTCGACATGGAATCCGTGCATCCGAAAACAAGCAGCTTCTTTCGAAGAACGGATTACGATTCTGAAAAAGAACTTCGTCAAGACGCTCACAAGTGGGAAACGACGCTGCATCGTTGTCGCAAGTTTTACCCATCGACACTCAAAGACCCTGTATTCGATGTTCATTACCAAGTTCGCGAGTCGGGCAAGCCAACTGGCGGAGACAAAATCAAGTATGCGTTGATCATCACTCTATCGGCTCCGAAGGTTAAGAACCTTTACGATCGCATCGTTCAACGGTATCAGACGCAACTCGAACCGATCCTCCCTGTGATCGAAGTGCCGATTCCGATTCGCTGATTTCTGCACGGCCTTCTTAGAAATGGCAAGTCTGGTCATCATTAACGAAAAACCGTCAGAAATACGA
>JBEBHM010000463.1:0-6945 GCA_040080875.1 Pirellula sp. | reverse complement strand
TGTGTTTCAATTTGGCGGAGGGGCCGTTGTGCACGATATGCATGGACTCGCGCCGAGACTCGTCGCAGATGTGTGTTGTCGAACAGCCCCGTGACTTGATGGCCCTCGAGCAAGCGGGCGTATATCGAGGCCATTACCACGTATTGCTGGGTCGTATCGCGCCATTAGAAGGAATTGGCCCTGAACAACTGACCATCGAAAGGCTGGTCGAACGCATTCGAACCGGCAATTTCTCGGAAGTCATTATGGCGACCAACCCCAACGTTGAGGGTGATGGGACTGCCCTCTTTATTTCGAATCAGCTGGCAGAGTTCCCTGTAACGTTGACACGGCTGGCTCGCGGCGTCACCAGTGGGAGCGTGTTGGAATTCACCAACAAGGAGATACTCGCAGACGCGATAACCGGACGACAAAGGCTTTGAGCTGTACGATTGAAATGGGTTGTGAGCTTTCTGAGCCTGAGGCGCTAGCCGATCGATCATAAGACTCGGCTAGCGCCTCAAGCTCAACACAAACTCAGCGAAAAACTGCGACGAAAGCGGGAAGATCTCCTAGCCGATTTCCAGTGGCTCGGCTAGCGCCTCAGGCCCTCAGGCTCAAAGGATGATATTGCAAATTCAATGGAATCGTATAGATCGAAAAAAAAGGGCGTTGCATCGCTGCAACGCCCTTGATCGTTTAGGAGTGGTGTCTGGTCGACTAGTTATCGATGTTGACTACTTCGCCACCTTGCATGCTGCCTAGTGCCGAGTATCCAATTGGGTCGACAGAGTTCGAAATAAAACCGACGGATCCGTCACCGCGAGCCAAGTTCACACCGCCGGTGTGGAAGCTCCGAGCTGCCAAGTGACCGTTCCAAAGGTTAGTCACGGTAGCTCCGGCACAATCACGAAATCGCGAGTTTGGCGTGAGCGTGTGAGTATAAAAAGTAGTTGAAGTTTGGCCTCGGAAGTACATTAGCCCTCGTGTTTGCCAAGCTGCAGCTGCAGGGTTGTCGCAAACGGTCGCGTTGTAAGTAATCCTGTCCGCTGCTGCCCAAGTCGTAACGTCGGTCGCGGTGGCGAAGTATTCAATACTGGTTCGTGGCACAACGATTCGTGGGTTAGCGGTATCGTTTGCTAGGGGCCCTTTACGAATTTCCGAAAAGAAAGCGGTGTTGGAAAGTCCATCCGAACAATCACCAATTTTCGTATTGGAGTTGCGGAAGAAAGGTCCCGAACGCACGGTGTAGTCAGCGTTGATACCCATGTTTTGAACATAGTCCGTTTGGCCAGCCCAGGAATAGCCGATTCTTGGCACGCCTGTCGGGCAAACAAATGTCCCGATGGTCGGTTTGATCGCGGCTGCGTTGACCGAGTTTTGGTCCACTTGCAAGCTTGTGAAGTTGTACAGCGAGTAAAGATTGCCAGCTTCGATGTACGGTAGGATGGCAACTTGCGGAGTAATGTAGTTACCCCAGGCGGCTGGTGTAGCGCCACCGATGCTTCCTGATGGAAGCCGTTTTGTGGATGATTCGTAGTTTAGAATCCCCAGACCAATTTGCTTTAAGTTGTTGGAACACTGCATTCGACGAGCAGCTTCACGAGCCGCTTGTACTGCAGGCAGCAATAATCCAACCAAAATGCCAATGATCGCAATCACGACCAATAGCTCAACCAGCGTAAAACCAGAACGCTTGAATCTCATTCGAACTCAACCTCGCGAAAAAAGAGACAATTTCTCCCGACCGCCTCCATTCTATCTATGATTGAATTGCTTGGAAGCTTTTTCCGAATGGAATTTCAAAGACCCTAGTAAAATTGGGTTTTTTTCTCCAAGTGCGTTAATCGGCGATCGGCGAGTAGTAGGGTAGATTCGACTCAATTCGTCTCCATGGAATTCCACCCTTTTGCGGAATTTTTGAAAATTTCTAGCTCATTTTGCGATTTTCAACGTGTAATGTCGTGTTAAAGAACATCCAAGATGTGGTCAATCACAGTTGAAGGGGGGTTTCGTTGGTCTTGCCGAGCTCGGTGCTGGTGTTGAGTTGATTTGATCAAGGCTTGCACGGGAATATTTTCGCTCGCCAAAACCCGAGCGCGGGCTACAATTTAATTCGTTTTGATTTACTTTTTTCGATTTTCTTATTGGGGTTTCAAATGATGCGGATACGACATCGCGGATTCACGTTGGTCGAACTTTTGGTGGTCATCGCCATCATCGGCATTTTGGTCGGCCTCCTATTGCCAGCGGTTCAAGCCGCCCGAGAAGCTGCACGAAGAATGCAGTGCCAGAATAACATTCGCCAAATGGGACTTTCGGCACATAACTTTGAAAGTGCACTGAAGTATTTTCCACCGAGGCGACATTCAAAGGTTTTACCCAATGCGACGGGAGTTCCAACGACGTACTACTCGGATGCTTCACCACAAGTGTTTTTGTTATCGTACATTGAGCAGGGTAACAAATTGTCTCTTTGGAATTTAGACTACAACGTCAATTCGGATGCACCGATTGCTCCTAGTATCCCAGCCTTAACTGGGGCGAACGCGGCTGCCCGCCTGGGTGACGTACCCATGTACCTCTGTCCATCGGACTCGTCGTCAGCGCTACAGTCCAACGCTGGGCGATCGAATTACATGGTTTCCACCGGCGCCAATGCCGATTACCGAGGTGGTGTCGCCGGGGATGGATTGTTTGCGATGCCAAACCCGGGAGCAGGCCAGGTTTTGAAGGGACCATCGCATGGTTCCATCTCGGATGGAACAAGCAATACCGCAATGTTTGCGGAAATCAAACGAGGTAATTTTAATAATGGTCAAACAGGCCAGTACGATCACACTACGTCTTTCGTTGTCGCGACCGCCTACACCGGCACGCAATTAACGGATGGACGCCCTCTACCAGAATGCGGCCCGACAGGTCCAACGGTGGCGCCAACTTATTTCCGTTACGCTGGGCTGCAATACTACCGTGGGTCGGTTAACCAAGTGTTTGCATACTCACATACTTTGCCTCCCAACTGGAACAAACAAACTTCGATCGCAACCTCGCAACGCTATGGTTGCGGTAACAGTTCTTTCGCGCAAGCTCACTTGCCTGCGGCGAGCTACCATACTGGTGGAGCAAACGTTTGTTATGCGGACGGGTCCGTTAGACTGGTTGCAGACTCGATCGACTTCGTCGCTTGGCAAGCTATCGGTAGCCGAGCTGGCGGAGAAGTCGTTTCCTCAAACGAATAAGAAGTCAAAAAGGAATGATCCGACAGATTTTTTTGTCACTTGCACTTGCTGTTTGTGTAGTAGGCTGCGGTGGAAGCTCGAGTACGGGCCCAGCGATTCCTGCTGGTGCTAGTGAGGCGATCGCGGAAACGCATGCGCTGATTCTGGAGGCTTCCTACGGCGGTAGTCCCTTGAAGAGTGCAAAGGATATTGACTCGTACGAATCCCGATTCCCAAAGGCTGTCGCCTCCATCAAAAGCGGCGACATTAAGGTGATCTGGGGTAAGACGATCAAAGACAACTCACCTTCTCCAGAGATAATCGTTTACGAGAAATCGGCAGAGAGTGGAGATGGGTGGGCCATTAAAGATGATGGCAAGCTGCACAAAGTATCCTCCTCGGATATAGAAAAGTTGCCAAAGAAGAAGTAGACACATTCACGTCGAGTTCGACGAGCTCAATACGACTTATCAAGGTGACCGAGTATTCTCGGTCACCTTTTTTTGCGAGTCGACTTCCCTGAAGGTGAACGGGGGAAAGAAGGGACACGCACAGAAACACCAGTCCTAAATACGTCTCTTGCGCTATCACCAAGAATCCTTGGTCGCTCGCTTCCCCGTCTTGTTCCGCAGGGCACCGCGATTAGCGGAAGATCGATCGTCGATCTTTTCGCATTTGCATCTTGCTGCGAGCCAATCTTATCTAATCCGAGAATGCCGAAATCCGAACGTCAGAACAATTCCATACCGATGGCACCTAAACTAGGATGGCACCTGGTTGAACACCTTCCCTGATTGAACGCCTTCCGAGAAAATCGGGACGCGGGAAATCTTGGAGAAACGCTTGCCCCAGCGGCCCGGGCAAAACAATTCCCAGCTAAACTGAACATACAATCCATTAACAACTCACCGGTGCTTCATGCTTTCTCATTCCACTTTGGTTAGATTCACGAGTATGCATATCCGAATCCTAGGTGCTGTTTGCTTGATGTTCTGCAGTTCGTCGGTCATCGCACAAAGTGTCTTCCTTTCTCAGCCGACCGGTGCCGCTCCAACCGGTTGGAGCTCGTTTGCGATCATGAATCGGGGAGATACTGTCCCGTTATTGGGAGGCACTTCGGGACAAAATTTTAGCTGGACTTCCAGCCATGCTCTATTTGACGGATTAGGGGCGTATCGATTGGATTCGGATACGATTCGAGTCTATGTCAATCACGAGGTCGCAGCGGGCGGAGTTAGTCGAGTTGACCTTAGTGTGCCGTTGCTCGATTCATGGATCTCTAGCCGCGTCGCGAGCAACACGAATACAAATCAGACCGCGCGACCTGCTGGACTGGTGCAAGGCGTCGGTCAGGGCTGGACCGCCGTTGGAGTTGGTAGCGCGTCCCCACCTCTTAATCGCCCATGCTCAGGAAACTTTTGGGAAGCCAACACGTTTGGCTCCGGGCGAGGATTTTCCAATTCACTCTATTTCACAGGCGAAGAGAGTGGCAACGGGCATTTCTGGGCCATTGATTCGGCGACCAATACGATCTATCAAGCACCGTCCGTCGGTGGGGCTGGCAGTTGGGAGAATGCAACATTAATTGATACAGGAAGAAACGATACGGTTGCGTTGTTGCTCGGTGAAGACCGTGGGACTAGTGCGACAGGTACCGCAGCTTTGAGCTTGTATGTTGGCCAAAAGAATCCGAACGGCAACTTCCTGGAACGGAATGGTCTCGTCGGCGGCAAAACCTATGTTTGGGATGCCATCGGAGCGAACACCAATGGCACCTTGCAAGCGGGCGGGATTTTTGCCAACAACAACGATGCTGTCGCAGGGACATGGACGACCAATACTAGTAACGCTGTGCTATTCTCCAAGGCAGAAGATGTACACACCAATATGCAATCCTCCTCTGCGGGATTCGGGCGAGAAGCCATTCTGGCATCCCAGGACCAAGCACTTTTTCATGTCGACTTAAAGAATCTTTCGTTTATTGAGGGCGATTTAGCAGCCAACCAGTCGAGCACCGTTCGAGTGCTTCTAGAACAAGGAACTTCTCCGAATCCAGGAGGAATATTTGGGAGTTTCGCTGGCTTTGACAATCTTGTTTGGTCACCCGATGGAAATCTCTACGTCAACGAAGACGATGGAGAAGGAGATGTCTGGCGAGTACGAGTGTCTGACCTCCTATCCCAATATCAATCAGGAAACCTTAGTCCGACTTTAACCAACGTGACTCAGTTGTTTGACGCCAACGCCTTAACACTCGGCATCTCAGAATCGTCCGGGATCATCGATATTTCCGATTTGTTGGGCTATCAGGCAGGAGGAGTGTTCTTGGTAACTGGGCAGGGAAGTGCTGGCGATCAAATGGCCATGCTCGTGTCTTCCAGCATCACGTCGGTCCCAGAACCCAGCAGCCTCGTGCTTGTAGGGGGAATCCTTTTCTGGATGTTTGGGAAAAAATTTCGACATGTACGATTGAAATAGGTCGGGAGCGTTCTGAGCCTAAGCTAAGCAATGCTCATTCAGCGTTGCATTGGGTTTCTTGTTGAGCCCAGAATTGGTCCGCCTGTGCAATCCATCCCGTCAATCTCTGCGATTCCGTTGGATCGGTCGAGATCGACATTTTTGATAACTCCAACCATCGCTTAAAGAACTGAACGGCTTGCTTCGAAATGCGAGGCTTGCCATCGAATTCAAAATAAAAGGGGGCGGTCGTCGCTAGCCTATAGCCCCCCGCGTGCGCCGTCACGACGCGAATCACGAGCCATCCAGACTTTTCGATGCCTAGCGGCGGGAACTCGCCTCGACGGTAGTGGTCCTCTAGTCGCGCACTGTAAATCGTTTCGCCGTTGAACACGACATCGAGATAGTCCACCGGATCTCGCACTGTCAGCGATGCTTGGATGTCGAGCGGAATCGACTGCCCACGATAACTGGCTTGAACGCTGCCAGGAGGAAGCGAGTTCACGCTGACTCGAAGCAAAGGACCATTGGTGACCACCGTTCTGCCAAGTTGGATCGAATCCCACCAAGAGGCTTCGGTCGGAAACTCTTCGGAATAGACATATACTCGGTTATAACCCAGGTGTGTCTCATTGGCACCAAAGTCGTTGCCTGCCGTGGGAGTCAATCGCAGGCCTGCTTCGAGCATCTGCCAATAGAGATATTCGCTCAATCGACCTACGCCGCGCGCGTCCTTGTACTTGAGTTCGTCATCCGCCTCGATCGGCGCAAAAACCTCGCTTTGCGATCGCTCTTTGCCCAGCACCATAGAGACTTTGCCTCGCAATAGAATTCCCTGTCGGTCCTGGGACACGAGCACGCGATCATCGCCGGACTTGCGATTGTAACTCGACAGGACTTGGATCGATTGAATCGACTTGGTGGCAAGCAAGACAGGCACATCGCGTTGCCAAGGGCGCATTAGCTCGACCGTGGCATTGGCTTTCGACTTTGCAACAACAATCTTGCTCAAGGCTTCGCTGGCAGACATCCCATCGGTCGATGAGCTCGGCTCGGGCGCATCGTGTTGTTTATTTTTGTAGCTCGTTTCTGGAGTCGTCCCATGGATTACGACCGCTCCATGTTGCCAGAGAAGTTGCTCGCTCGTCGTGGCGAGTTGCAGCCCGATCAGTTCTTTCGCATCGACTTCGGCGTTTTTTCGTTGGGCATCCTCTTTCTTGGACTTCGAGGGCAGGATTCTGCCTTTCTTGGCTTCTTCGTTGGTAGATCGCTGCGCAACACTTACCAC